>NZ_JARESX010000053.1:0-47947 GCF_046026435.1 Paraburkholderia sp. RL17-381-BIF-C
GCCACCTACGCCGTCGCACCCGCCATGCCGCGCACGACGCCCGGCACGTACCGACCGAGCGTGAGGCCGCGCAGCGCCATAAAGAACAGCATCGCGGCCCACAACCCGTGATTGCCGTAGAGCGCCAGCAAGGCCCACGACGCCGCCACGAACAGCGTGAACGACACCACCATCGACCTCATCAGTTCGCGCGTGCGGGTCGCGCCGATGAATACCCCATCGAGCAGAAAGCCCCACACGGAAACCACCGGCGAGAGCGCCGCCCACGGCAGATACATCTCGGCGGTGGCCCGCACCGCGGCCTGATTGGTCAGACGTTCGACGATCCACGAGCCCGCGCCCCAATACACCAGCGAGAACCCCAGTGCGCCGAGGCCCGACCACAGCGCCGTCACCTTGATCGCCTGCGTGAATGCATGGCGGTCGCGCGCGCCGATCGCGGCGCCGACCAGCGCCTCCGCGGCGTGCGCAAAGCCGTCGAGCCCGTAAGCCATGAAGGTCTGAAAATTGAGCAGCAGCGCGTTGGCGGCGAGTGTGGTGTCGCCTTGCCGCGCGCCCAGATGGGCAAACCAGCCGAACGACGAGAGCAGGCACAAGGTGCGCACGAAGATGTCGCGATTGAGCACCACCAGCCGCTTGAGTGCAGCCGCGTCGAACAGGGCGGCGCGGTTCAGCGCGGGCAGGCCGCGCGGCCTGCCGTGCCATAACAGCGCGGCGCCGAGCACGAAGCCGAGTGCGTCGGCAGTGGCCGTGGCCGCGCCGATGCCCGCTACGCCCCAATCGAACACATACACGTACAACAGCACGGCCGCGATGTTCACGCCGTTGATAAACACCTGCGAGAGCAACGCGAGCCGCACCTGCTGCGTGCCGAGCAGCCAGCCGAGCACCACGTAATTGCCCAGCGCGAGCGGGGCGGCCCAGATGCGCGCGTGGCAATAGAGCCGGGCATTGCGTTGTACCGCGTCGCTGCCGCCGATCACCCGCAATGCGTAGTCAATCAGCGGCAATTGCAGCGCCAGCACCGTGGCGCCGATCGCGGCTGCCAGCAACAGCGCGCGCACGACGTTGTTGCGCAGCTCGGCGGAGTCGTTCGCGCCGTGCGATTGCGCGACCAGACCCGTGGTGCCCATGCGCAGGAAGCCGAAGCCCCAGAACACGAAGTTGAAAAAGAGCCCGCCGAGCGCCACGCCGCCGAGATACGACGCGCCGTCAAGATGGCCGGCGACAGCGGTGTCGACCGCACCGAGAATCGGCTGCGTCAGATTCGCAAGGACGATGGGAAACGCCAGCGCCAGCACCCGGCGGTGCCAGTGGATGGGAACGGCGGGCGCTGCTGCCGACGGGTCCGCGCCGCGCGCGGCATTGCTCAATTGCGTTCCTGCACGCACACCCAAGGCGAGACGACCACCGCCCAGAGGTCCGGGTCGCGCGCGGCGAAGTCGGCGGCGGTTTCCGCCTGCACGCGCTCGACGAGGCCCGCGGACAGCCATTGCGTCACCTGCGCGGTGTCGTCGCTGGCGATGGCTTCGGCAACGCTGACCAGGTCGAGGTCGCGCACGACGCGCAGCAGCATGCCGCGCGCAAAAAAGCGTTCGAGTTCGGGCCAGCCGATCTTGGCGGTTTCGGCGAGCAGCTTGGCGTACAGCGGGCTATGGGTGGCGTCGTTGGAAGTCATCGTAAGCGGGATTTGACGGGGTCGTTACTATAAACCATCGGTGCGGGCCGCCAGCGGGCCCCGCGTTCCGGTAGGCTAGCGGTCTTTCGAAATCGATTCTAACCTTCATGTCACTGGATTCAACGGCGCCGGCTGCGGGCGCGCAAGCGCATATCGTGACCGACGCGACGCTCACGCGTGCCGAGGTCGAGCAACTCATCGCGGCGAGCGGCGCCGGCAACAAGACGCCGCTTCATTTCACCGGCTGCGATTTCGAAGGTGTGGATCTGTCACGACTCGACCTGCGCGGCGCCGAGTTTCATCGCTGCACGATCGTCGAAACCTCGTTTTTCGGCGCGACGCTCTCGCATACCCGCTGGGTCCGTTGCCGCGGCCGCGAGGCGGATTTCGCGTCAGCCGATCTGGTCGACGCGCAGTTTCAGTCGAGTGACCTGAACAACACCAGTTGGCGGCGCGCCAAGCTCGCTTCCGCGTCGTTTCACAACTGCAAGCTGACCGGCGCCAATTTTGAAGCGTGCGCGGCGCTCGGCTTGAGCTTCGTCGAAACCCTGCTTGTCGGCGCGCACTTGCGCGGCCTGTCGTTTCGCAAAGCCACCCTGCATCAGCTTGATTTCTCCGACGCCGATCTCGCCGGGGTCGATTTCCGCGAAGCGATTTTCGACGGCGGCAGCCTGAAGGACGCGCATCTGAAGGGCGCGCGCTTCGACGGCGCGGACTTGCGCGAAGCCGACCTGAGCGGCATGCGGCTCGTCGACGCAGCGCTCTTCAAGGGCGCGACGATCTCGCATGCCCAGGCGGCCGTGCTCGTCACCGAACTGGGCTTGCGCGTCATGTAGGCACGGAACTCCAGCCGGCCGATTTTAGCCATTCGGCCAGCTTGAACGATTCGATGCCGCTACTTATGATTTGTTTGATCGACTCATTAATGTGAGTCGATTTTCGGCGCCGCAATTTGTCGGTGGATTAAACGATCTCTATATATTCGCCATTCGCGAATATGTGGTGAACAAATCAGCTGATTTATTGAGGCGCTGAATGTCATCCCGATTTTCATTGATTGTCCGGAAGAGTGCGTTGGCGCACTAAAGCTACGCAAGACGTAAAGCGTCCGAAATATGCTGAATGGCTTAGCCAAAATCCGCCAGTGGCCTTTCTTCAGCCTTTTCGCAGGCCGGTTCAGGCGGATTCCAGCGCCGCGTGGTACGCCGGGCAATCCGAGAGTTTTGCGTGGGCTTTGCGGCATGGCACTGCTGGCGTTTCAGTTGAGACGCCGGGCGTATTAAGCCTGTTTATTTCCGACTTGTTTAGTTCACGTAGCGCGGAATCCGTACGCCGTATCACATTGCATGCGCAATTAATATATTGCGCTTGTAAAAGCGGGTTGTTAGATTTCGTTCTGGCGCATGGTGAACCGGTCCTTTGCCGATATGCGCCGAACCCCCGTTAGCCCGGCCTCGTGCCGGGCTTTTTTTTCGTCGGATTCATGTGCGGGTCACTGCGGATTCATATCAACGGCGGATCATGAAACCTTACTTTTCCTTTCCTGAGTATGACCGCGCTACTCATCTTTCTTGGCATCTGGCCGATCGCGCTCGGCGTGCTGGTCGCCTTCGCCGCGCGCATCGACCCGCGCTCAGGACGCTGGCGCCGCCGCTAATCGCCGCCTCCGCGCGCGTGGCGGCTGGCGCGTTGCCGTGCGTTGTCGTGGGTTGTCGTTATTGCTTGCAGCGAACCACCATCGAGCGATTTTTCACGTTCGCGCCAAAAATACCGCCCACCGTTCCGCCCGAGGTCGCGCCGTTGTCGACATCTTTCGAAACGACGTCGTAGCCGTAGTTGCCGCAGACTTCACCCGCGCGTTTGTAGCACTCGGCCCAGCTCGAGCTTGCGTCGCTGCCGCTGCAGTTGATTGCAAAGCCGGTGTCGCCGCTCGGCAGGTAGGTCATGGTGGTGGTGCTGGAGCAGCCGCCGAGGCCGCCGAGCGTCAGCACGCCGAGACCGATCGCCGCAGCCGTCGCGACGGACGCAAATGCGCTCTTCATAGAGGTTCCTTACAAATGACTGAAAAAGACGTGAAGCGAGGCCACGTCGTGTCCTGTTTGGGCGTTTTATAGCACGCCGGGTTCCCCCGGCCGCATTGCACGGCGCGTGCCAGACGCGGCGTGGTGAGCGCCAGAGGCGCATACATGATCGGCACAGTCCGGATCGGGACTGGCGAAACCGTCCGCCAGCCCGCGCTTGCGTCCGCCCTCTAGCGAGGCGGCAGCGCCCGAGACGGGTCGATCGAGCGGCCCTGATAGCGCAACTCGAAATGCAGCATGACACGGTCGGTATCGGTGTCGCCCATCTCGGCAATTTTCTCGCCGCGCGTGACCGATTGGCCTTCCTTCACCAGCAGCACACGGTTGTGCGCATAGGCGGTCAGATACTCGGCGTTGTGTTTCAGAATCAGCAGATTGCCGTAGCCGCGCAAACCATTGCCTGCGTAGACCACCGTGCCGGGCGCCGCGGCGATCACGGGCGTGCCCGCTGCCGCCGAAATGTCGATGCCCTTCGAATTGCTGCCGTCGAAACGGCGGATGACCGTGCCGTCGGCTGGCCATACCAGCGAGATGGTCGAAGCCGGCGCGGCGGACGGTGTACTGTCCGCGGGCGCTGGGCGCGGAGCCGGCGAAGACGCGCTGCCGCTTCCGCTGCTGCGCACGGCGCCACCGGTCGACGCGGCGCCGCCCGGCGGCGCGACGCGCAGGACCTGTCCGACCTCGATGCTGTCCGGATTGGTCAGATTGTTCCAGCGCACGATGCTTTGCACCGATTGCCGGTTACTGCGCGCGATCTTCGACAGCGTATCGCCCTGTTCCACCCGATAGAAGCCCGGTCCCACCGGCGCCGACCCGCACGCGGCGAGCAAAGCCACCAACGACGCGCCGACGAGCTGCTTCATCATTCTTGTTGTGTTACGCATTGGACCTCGCAAACCGCTGCCGCGCGCCGATCCCGATCACGCGGCAGGTGGATACAAAGCGCTCGATTCTAACGGTTTTGCGCTGCAACACGCGAAAAGCCGCCAACGCGGGAGGCTCGTGCGGGCCAACGTGCGGTGAAATGTAGCGACGGTCGTGGCAAAAGCAGGGCTAAAGCCGGAAGCAAACCCCGCTTCAAATCCGTCCGCGAGCCTGTAAGTGAAATTGCCGCGATCAACCCAGCCTGGTGACGGTGATGCGCAGCGCCGCGACCTCCGTCTGACCCGGTTCGAGCCAGCGCAAGCCCATGCCGTTGTGAATCGCGTCCGGCAGACCGAGCCACGGCTCGACGCAGTAGAAGTCCGACTCCGCGGCTTCGGTCCACGTCGTCACGGCGTACCACGGCACCGAGCCCGGCCGTTGCAGGTCGATCGTGACGAGCCGGTCCAGACCCGGCGCGATGAGCCGCACCGGTTGATCCGGCGTGCCAGTGAGGCAATGGAAGCGGTCGTGAATGCGCGCCTCGTCGAGCGTGTAGCGCGCTTCGCCAGGCTCGGCGGCGCTGATCGACCCGTCGTCCTGCTGATAGCGCCGTTCGGTGCGCGGCAGCTCCAGCGAGGTCTGGGCGCGCTGCGTGTGCGGCAGCGTGAAGTAGAAGTGATGGCCGGCGTAGTAGGGCAGACGCGCGTCGCCGGTATTGGTGGTGGTGAAGGTGACGTCGAGCGTGCGCGCATCCGCGAGGCTGTAGGCGGCCTCGAAGCGGAAGCCGAATGGATAGCCGTGACGGGTTGCCTTGCTATCGGTGAGGATCATGCGCAGTCCCGCGCCATGCACGTCGGCGTGGGCTTCGAATGGGAGGTCGCGGGCAAAGCCGTGCATCGGCAGTTCGCGCACCGTGCCTTTGGCGTCACGCCAGAAACCGATCTTGCCGTCGACCCTGTGCCGACCGAGAAACGGGAACAGCAACGGATTGCCGCCGCGAATCCGCGCGGGCTGGCTCCAGTCGGCGTGCTCCGGCCAATGGATGACTTCTTCGCCGTCGATCGTCCACGACATGAGACGGCCGCCGGCTTGCGGCGCGAAACGCAGCACGGAGTCGTCCTGGTCGATCTCGAGAATGTCCTGTTGCGGGGAGAGGGGCATGGTCGATGGGCTGATGGGTAAGGGTTTGAGGGCGGATAGTGATGAGCCGAAAGCCGCGCAAGCACGGCTTGCGGGCGACGGTGAGTATCGGAAATCGCCGCGCGGCGGCTTGCGAAAGGAATAATTTTGCGCTGCTTTCCGCTACGGGGAAACCCTTCTGGGGAAATTGCGGGTGTCGCCGCAAGGGCATCCTTCTGATAATTCGTCTGACTCCCGGGTAACTTCGACGACCCGGCAAGATCGGCTCAGGAGGCTGTATGGATCTCGCAATGGCAATGGGTGTGGCTTTATTCGGCATGTTCGCGGCAAGCACGGTCTACTTCTTCTACAAACTCGAACGCTGATTCGAGCGCTCCGGATCACCTTCTTGTTTCGCCGTCAAAGCGCGGCTCGTGGATGGTTGGTCCGCCGGCTGTCATGACGTACACGCTAGTCAAATAGGGCAGCCTTCCCACGGTGCCCGTCTTTTTCAGCCCCGTAACAACGGTTTCGAGTTGTGACGCGGCGCACAATATTTCCTCGAATGCGGCTCAAACGCTTGGCGCTGACATTGCAGCCAGGCATAATCGGTGCGCCTTTGACGCGCCCGCAGATCCTTATCCGGCGCGCTAGTCCCCGACATTTTCCTTACAAGGATCCGCCGCGTGAACCTGTCGTTTCTGATCTTCCTGAGCGTGCTGCAAGGCGTCACCGAACTGTTTCCGGTGAGCAGCCTCGGCCATACGCTGCTCGTGCCCGCGCTGTTCGGTATGCATATCGACAAACACGCGCCGCAACTGCTGCCGTTCCTCGTCGCGCTGCATCTCGGCACGGCGTTCGCGCTGCTGTGGTATTTCCGCAAACGCTGGTGTGCGCTGGTGCGCGGTTTCTTTGCGTCGTTCGGTGGCCGCCGTAACGACGACGCGCACATGATGTGGGCGCTCATCATCGGCACGATTCCGGCGGGTCTCGTCGGCCTGCTGCTGGAAAAGCGGCTCGAGCGGATTTTCCACGACTTGCGGATCGTGGCGATTGCGCTGATCGTCAACGGTGTGCTGCTGTGGTTCGGCGACCGCCTGCAGCGTACGCGGACGCATCAGGCACCGGAGAAGCTGAGTTTCGGTCAGGCGTTTTTCGTGGGTCTGGCGCAGATCGGCGCGCTGATTCCAGGTTTCTCGCGCAGCGGCCTGACGATGATCGCCGGTAATGCGGCTGGCCTGACGGCGGAGAAGGCCGCTGAGTTTTCGTTCCTGCTCGGCACGCCGATCATCTTCGCGGCCGGTGTTCTCGAACTGCCGAAGCTGTTCCACGCGCCGGGCCAGCTCGCCGACGCGTTGCTTGGCGGCGTGCTGACGGCGATCGCCGCGTATCTTAGCGTGCGTTTCCTGATGCGCTATTTCGAAGGCCGCGGTCGTCTGGCTTCGTTCGGCGTGTATTGCGTGATTGCCGGTATCGTGTTCCTCGGCTGGTTCCTGCTGAATCCGCAACCGGTCTGATTGTGTTCGCCGTGTCCGTTGCGTGCTGGCGGGCAGGGAGCGATCGGTTATAATCCGGGCCCGGCTCAACCTGCCGGGCCCGTTTGCTTGATGGCTTGTTATGGCTTGCCACGGCGCTCGGGCCGGCTCGCGGAACTCTGTCCCGCGCGCTGTCCCGCGCGAGCTCAGATTTCCCGTCTCGGGCACGGTCAGTTAGAATTTCGGTATTCCACGAACTCTGTGGCTTGTCGGGGCACAGGGTCCAATGCCCGAGAGCGGGTTCTCATTGCGGGCGATGCATGCTGTGCGTAGTTGCATCGCCTCACGTCAATACGGCAGTAGCTCAGCTGGATAGAGCATCGGCCTTCTAAGCCGAGGGTGGGGGGTTCGAGTCCCTCCTGCCGTACTTCTCATGTTTGCGAGTGCTCACGCCGCGCGGCGTGCCGCGGCCCGCGCGGGTGCGCGGCGAGCGTGCGTCGCGTATTTCTGCTGCCTCGCCGCGCCGTTCTCAACCGGCCGCTTTCACATCGATCGAGTCGACGCGGTCTGGATAGAACGCGAGATGCTGCGCGATCTCTTTCACTGCCGCATACGGCGACTCGTAAGTCCACACCGCGTTCACCGTCCGCTCGCCGCCAAGCGGAATGCTGTAGTACGCGCAATCGCCCTTGTACGGGCAGTAGGTCGCGTGGTCGGTGCGCGCGAGCAGCGTCATCTCGACGTCGTTGCGCGGAATGTAATACACCGCCGGATACGACGCTTCACGCAGCACCAGCGCATTGTGCGTATCGGCGATCAGTTTGCCGGCTACGGTCACGACCACGCGCGCCTTCGCCGGTTCGACCGTGATCGGATGATCGGGGCCGGGTACCTTGATGGTTCTTCCAGTCATGCTGTCGAACTCCTGAGTGAGTGGGCAAGCCCGCCATGCATTGCGAAGCATGTCGAGCCGTCATCGGCGAGGCGAAGCGATCGCGTCTTGCGTCGAAGCATACGCCGCTCGTGAAAACGCGTCGCACTCCGTGCGGCAGGCATAAAAAAAAGGGCAGCCGAAGCTGCCCCTCAAAGTCTCACCGTCCGGCGGACTGTTGCTTGATGCTCAACGTCGTCCGCGTGGTATCGGACGCGTCTGGCCGTTCGCTCATGGCCGGATGTTCAGCGCGGCCGTGAGATCGCCCATCGGCTTGCTGCCGTTGCTCACGAGCGCCGCGTCGCGCGCCGCGATGCCCGGCAGCGTCGGCAGCGAGAAGCGGTGCGTGATGAAACGCAGGATCGAGGTGGTGTCGTACTGCGTGTGGTCGACATAACCCTTCTTCGCGTACGGCGAGATGATCAGCGCCGGAATACGCGTGCCCGGACCCCAGCGGTCGGCTTTCGGCGGCGCCACGTGATCCCAGAAGCCGCCGTTTTCGTCGTACGTCACGACGACCACCATGTTGTTCCACTGCGGGCTCTTCTGCAGATGCGAAATCACGTCGGCGATGTGCTGGTCGCCCGACGCCACGTCCGTATAGCCCGGGTGTTCGTTCAAATTGCCCTGCGGCTTGTAGAACGACACTTGCGGAAGCGTGCCGCTGTCGATCGCCTTGATGAACTCCGAACCGGCGAGGCCGCCGTCGAGCAGATGCTGCGCGCGGTTCGCGCTACCCGGCGCGAAGTCGGCGAAATAGTTGAACGGCTGGTGATGCGGCTGGAAGTTCGGCGCCGACAGATTCGCGCCGTAGATCACGTTCGACGTGCCGGTTTGCGCCGCCGACACCGCCGCACCCCACGCGCCGCCGTACCATGCCCACGACACCTTCGCGTTGTTCAGCAGATCGCCGATGTGCTGCTGCGTCTGCGCCGGCAGGGTAGTCGCCGCGGACGGATCGGCGAGATTCTTGTCGCCGCCCGACGCCGCCTTGTTGCCGCTCGGCTGATACGGCGGCTGCATCGTGTTGATCGCGTAGAAGTCAGGCGTGAGGTTGCCTGAATTCACGTATTTGGGCGGGCCGCTCAACGCCGAAGCCGGCGAGTTGGCCGCGACCTTCAGCGTGACGCCGTCGCTTTCCACCGACGAGATCGAGCCGGCCGCCGGGCTCTTGTCCGCGTTCGGATAGGTCGGCGTGCACGCGCACACGAGCCACTGGTGGTTCAGGAACGAGCCGCCGAACGCGCCCATGAAGAAGTTGTCGGCCAGCGTGTACTGTTGCGCGATCTTCCACAGCGGCAGCTTGTCGGCATTGAGCGAGTAGTGGCCCATCACGAGACCGCCCGAATCCGCCCATGCAGCGAACTTGTCGTTCTTGCCGCCGTCGATCTGCATCTGGTTCTCGTAGAAGCGGTGATACAGGTCGCGCGTCGTGGCCGTGATCGGCGTGTTGAAACCGTTCGGATCGTCGATCGCGAACGGACTGTTCGGCAGATTCGCCGTCATGGCTTGAGTAACCACCGGCGTCACGCCGGTTTGCGTGAGGCCGTTCCACACCTGCGGCAGCGTCGCGAGCGTCGTGCCGTTGCGGTCCACCTGCGTGGCGCTGGCGGCGCTCACGTTCTGCAAGCCGTTCGCGCCCGGGAAGTTGCCGTACAGATTGTCGAAGCTGCGGTTTTCCGCGTAAATCACCACGACCGTCTTGATCGAGGTGATGTCCGGTTGCGTGACTTCACTGCCGCCGCATGCATACAGGCTCAACGCTGCTGCGATCGCGATAGGCGTCGCGCAGATCAGTTTCTTGTTCATTTGATGTGGTTTCTCTCTCGCGTTGGGGACGGGCCACATGCACTCCTTACACGGATGGCCGCCGGCGAAAGTTTGGCAAGGCAATTTGACAGAAAGATGTAATTGATTACGAATCTCCTCTGCTTTGGGAAATTCCGTCGGCTACATGTCATTTAATCGACATGCGGATGAAATACGCTCGCGGACTTCACTATCGCGAACTCACATTTTTCATATGCGGCCAGGTCTGTCGGGGATTCGAAAAATAATGGCTGGAGGCGCGGTGCGTCGTACTGCCGGACTCGCGCCGAGGCGCGTGCGGCTCGCCGCGGCGCTCGCGCTGACGGCCATGACCATGACCCTTGCCGCGTGTGACGCGGGTGCGCCGGGGACCGCGGCGATCGCGAGTGAAGCGGCGAGCGCTGCCGCGGGCGCGTCGTCGCATTCGTTGGGGCCGGTCGCGGCGTCGGCTGTGCGGGTCGCCGCTCGTGAGGCGGGCCAGTCGCGCGCGCAGGTCTACGAGTCGGTGCGGCAGATGACAGCCCTCGGCAAGCAGCTGTTTTTCGATGCGTCGCTCTCCGGCTCCGGCAAGCTCGCTTGCGCGTCGTGCCACAGTCCGGACCACGGGTTCTCGCCGGCCAATGCGTTGTCGGTGCAACTGGGCGGCAGCGATATGCACCGCACCGGCATGCGCGCCGCGCCGACGCTGAAGTATCTGCAATCGGTGCCGGCGTTCGCCGAGCACTATCACGAGTCCGACGACGAGGGCGACGAAAGCGTGGACGCGGGGCCGACGGGCGGCCTGACCTGGGATGGCCGCGTGGACCGTGGCGCTGACCAGGCGCGCATTCCGTTGCTGTCGTCGTTCGAAATGGGCAGCACGCCGGCCAGGGTCACAGCGGCGGTCAAGGCCGCGCCGTATGCCGGTGCTTTCCGCGCGGCCTTCGGCGAACACGTTTTCGATAGCGACGACGCCACCTTCAAAGCCGTGCTGCAAGCGCTCGAAACCTTCGAGCAGACGCCCGAAACTTTCTATCCGTACACCAGCAAGTACGACGCATATCTCGCGGGCAAGGCAACGTTGACGCAAGCCGAACTCCGCGGGCTTCAGCTCTTCAACGACGAAAATAAGGGCAATTGTGCGAGCTGCCACATCAGCCAGCGCAGCAAAGACGGCGCGCCACCGCAGTTCAGCGACTTCGGCTTGATCGCGATCGGCGTGCCGCGCAATCGCGCCCTGCCCGTGAATCGCGATCCGCATTTCTACGACCTCGGCGCGTGCGGTCCGGAGCGCACCGATCTGAAGGGCCGCGCCGAATTTTGCGGCATTTTCCGCACACCGACGCTGCGCAATGTGGCGCTGAAGAAGAGCTTCTTCCACAACGGCATTTATCATTCGCTCGATCAGGTGGTGCGCTTCTATGCGCAGCGCGACACGAACCCCGAGAAGTTCTATCCGGTGTCGAAAGGCAAGGTGCAGAAGTTCGACGATCTGCCGCAGCAATACTGGGCCAATCTGAATACCGAGGCGCCGTTCGACCGCAAACCGGGCGACAAGCCGGCGCTCGACGAGGCTGAAATCAAGGACGTGGTCGCGTTTTTGAATACGCTGACGGACGGGTATAGCGCGGGTGGCGGGACGGTCAGTTCAGTGGCCGCGAAGTGAAGCAAGACGTGGATGCAGGTGGTGCAAGGGCTGCGATTGCTCGCGTAGTCAGCCGCTCAGTGCAGTCTCAATCGCCTGCGCTCGCCAGCATGTAATAGCAGCCGACGAGCAGCCAGGCGAACGACATGAGCAGGCAAGCGATGCCCGCGCGCGTCAGCAGATTGGGCCAACGGGCGCGAGGCAGCGCGTCCATCCGCACGATGCGCCGCGCAAGTCCCGGATCGCGGCGAATAGCAACCGGCACGAGCGCGAGGCACAGCAGCGCCAGCGCGGCAGCGAAGATTTCCAGGGTGGACAGGATGTGCATGGCGAGGTGGCCGGAGCGGGTTTTGGATTGCCGCGAAAGCGCGACAAGCCATCTTAAGAATGGGTCGTACTATTCGGAATGGGACGCGTCCTAAAATTGCGTGAGACCCCCGCAGGCGCTAACGCGTGACTCGGGGAGCGGCGCGCGCCGCAGGCTCACGTCTCGGGCGTTTGTGCTGACTCACAGCTCAGCCGTTTCGCACGGTCACTTCAGAGGCGCCATGCTATGCTTTTGAGGTCCAGATCGCGAGACGCCGTGAGCGTGCGCGAGACCGTCCGAACACTTTCGAGGAGAACCCTTCATGTCGATGCGAACCCGTGTGCTGTGTCACCTGACCGCCGCTAGTGTGTTGCTCGGTGGCGCGATCGGCGCGCACGCAGCGAACCTCGGCTTTCTGAACGACACGCCGCTCACCTATATGAAGCAACGCGACATCGACTCGGTCAAAAAGGCGGTCTTCTCCGCCCTCAACGACAAGCAGGACGGCGAAACCACGAACTGGGTCAATGAAGGCACGGGCAACAGCGTAAAGATCGACGCAGCGATAACGGTCGCCAGTACGGCCAAAGACGGCGAACGCACCTGCCGTGATGTCGGCGTCGTCCTCAATGCGAAGGGACAGTCCATGAGCCTGCGCCCGCAGTTCTGCAAGCAGGGCAGCGGCACCTGGCAACTGCAGAAAAAGCATTGAGCATGCAGGCCGTCATGGCGGCGCGTGTCCGCTTGCTGCCGGCGCGGCTGGAAGCCTCGCATGTGCGTGTGCGCTCGTGTGTGTGCTCGCGTGAAGCGGGGGCGCGATGAGCGCGCGGGTGATCTCGTGCGGCATCGTGTTGCTTGATCCGGATGGCCGCGTGCTGCTCGCGCATGCCACCGAGACATCGCACTGGGATATTCCGAAAGGGCACGGCGAAGAAGGCGAGGCGCCGCATGTCACGGCGCTGCGCGAGATGGTCGAGGAGACCGGAATCGCCATCGAGCCCGCGCGTCTGAAAGACCTCGGTCTGTTCGTCTACCGGCGCGACAAGGATCTGCATCTGTTCGGCGCGCGCGCTACCGTCGACGAACTCGATCTGAGCGTATGCACCTGCACGTCGCTTTTTCCGCGCCGCTATGACGGCACGCTGATTCCGGAAATGGATGCCTACCGCTGGACCTCGCCGGACGAGGTCGACAAGTATGCGAGCCGCAGTCTCACGCGGCTCTTTCAGACCACGCTGTCACTCGCGGAATTGCACCGGTCGCTCTAGTGGCGAGGTTGGCGAGGCGGGCGAGTGCGCAGGCCGCCTGACGTTCAGTCGAGCGCGCGGTCGTTGGGATGCGCGAAGAGGGCGCGGTTCTGCTCCGACAGCGGAAAATTCAGATTGATACCGTGCGGCGGAATAGGTTGCGTGAACCACTGCTTGTACAGACGCTCCGCTTCGCCGGAAGTCTGGCCGCGCGCGATCACCCCGTTCACGAGGCTGCGGAACGGTTCATCGCCCTTGCGGAACATGCACGCGTAAACTTCATAGCCAAGCGGCGTGCCGGTCACCACGAAGTCGTCCGGACGCGGGTCGGTCGCTTTGAAACCGTACACGATCGGCTCGTCCATCACGAAGGCCACGGCCCGATCGTCCTTGAGCGCGCCGAACGCCTCGGGATGATCCCGGGCACTGGTGATGCGCATGTTCAGATGCTTGTCGGTATTCAGGCGACGCAGCAGGCGCTCATCCGAGGTGCCCGCGGTCGTTACGACCGCCTTGCCGGCCAGATCCTGAAAATCCGTAATGCCGCTGTTTTTGCGCGCGATCATGCGCACCGCGTACTGGAAGAAACTGTTGGAGAACGCAGCCAGGTTTTCGCGTTCCACCGTGTGCGTGGTCGACCCGCACTCCAGATCGATCTGGTTGTTGAGCAACATCGGCGTACGGTTCGACGAGGTCACGGTGATCTCGCGCACCTTCAGTTGCGGCATGCCGAGCGTTTTCTTGATCTCGTCCACGATCTGCAGCGCGATGGTCTGCGAGTAGCCGACCGTGCCTTTGCCGTCGAAATAGGAAAAGGGGATCGACGCTTCACGCACGCCGAGCACGACCACGCTATCATCGTGAATTTTCTTCAGCGTGCCGGTGAGTTCGTCCGCGTACGCGGAGCAGGTCAGCGACGCCGCGCCGAAGGCGGCCAGTGCCATGAGCGCGCGACGCGCACCACGAACGCAGTCGCGCGTGGCCTGCGCCGCGCCGCGCGTTGCACGCCACGCCGTGTCCTGCATGGGGTGCCGCGCTGTGTCCTTGATACTCGCCCTGTGGCGGGCTGAAACTTTCATCAGACCTCCGGGACTGGCGCTTGCGAACATCGCGTCGTCACTGTCGATGGAATAGGGATGCAACAAAACGGCGTGCATCCTTCTCACGAGACGCACGCCGTATTCAACGTTTACTGCGCAACAAAGCTCACGTTCAGCTTACGCCGGCTTGCCCCAACTATCACGCAGGCTGACGATGCGATTGAATACGGGCTTACCCGGTTGCGAATCGACGCGGTCGGCAACGAAGTAGCCGTGGCGTTCGAACTGATAGCGCTGTTCCGGCAGCGCCTCGCGCGCGCCCGGCTCCAGGTAGGCGTTGACCACGCGCTTCGAATCCGGATTCAGCGCCTCGAGGAAATCGCGGCCGCCGGCGTCCGGTTGCGGCTCCTTGAACAGGCGGTCGTAGATGCGCACTTCGGCCGGGCACGCACCTGCGGCGCTGACCCAGTGGATGTTGCCCTTGACCTTGTAGTTGTTCGCGCCTTCGGTGCCCGATTTGCTGTCCGGGAAGTAGTTGCAGTGGATCGCGACGATGTTGCCGTTTTCGTCCTTGTCCGCACCGATGCATTCGATCACGTAGCCGTAGCGCAGGCGTACCTTGTTACCCGGGAACAGACGGAAGTAGCCCTTGGGCGGCGTTTCGTTGTAGTCGTCGCGCTCGATCCACAACTCGCGTGAAATCGGAAATTCGCGCACGCCCATTTCCGGATGATGCGGGTGGACCGGCGCATTGCACGGTTCGGTCACGCCTTCCGGGAAGTTGTCGATGATCAGCTTGACCGGGTCGAGCACGGCGGCCGTGCGCGGCGCCTTCGCATCGAGATCGTCGCGCAGCGCGCCTTCGAACACGCTCATGTCGATCCACGAATCGACCTTGGTGATGCCGATACGCTCGCAGAACAACTGGATCGCTTCCGGCGTGAAGCCGCGCCGGCGCACGCCGACGATGGTCGGCATACGCGGATCGTCCCAGCCGTCCACGTGACCTTCGGTCACGAGTTGCAGCAGCTTGCGCTTGCTGGTGATCGCGTAGGTCAGGTTCAGGCGCGAAAATTCGATCTGCTGCGGCAGCGGGCGCGTGAAAATGCCGGCTTCGGCAAGCTCGTTCAGAATCCAGTCGTACAGCGGACGGTGGTCTTCGAACTCGAGCGTGCACAGCGAATGCGTGATGTTTTCCAGCGCGTCCGAGATGCAGTGCGTGTAGTCGTACATGGGGTACACGCACCACTTGTCGCCGGTCCGGTAGTGATGTGCGAAACGGATCCGGTAAATGACCGGATCGCGCATGTTGAAGTTGGGCGACGACATGTCGATCTTCGCGCGCAGCACATGCTCGCCTTCCTTGAACTCACCGGCCTTCATGCGGCGGAACAGGTCGAGATTCTCCTGCACCGAACGTTCGCGAAAGCGCGAGGGCGTGCCGACTTCCGTGGCCGAGCCGCGGTTCGCGCGCATTTCTTCGGCCGACTGACTGTCCACATACGCCTTACCGCGTTCGATCAGCAGCTCGGCGAATTCGTACAGCTTGTCGTAGTAATCGCTCGCGTAGTAGAGCTGCTCCTTGCCGTCTTTTTCCCACTCGAAGCCGAGCCAGCGCACGGCGTCGATGATCGAGTCGACGTATTCGACGCTTTCCTTTTCCGGATTCGTGTCGTCGAAGCGCAAATGGCACACGCCGCCGTAGCTGCGCGCCACGCCGAAGTTCAGGCAGATGCTCTTGGCGTGACCGATATGCAGATAGCCGTTCGGCTCGGGCGGAAAGCGCGTTTCGACGCGCTGGCCCCACTTGCCGGTGCGGTTGTCTTCGTCAATGATGTTGCGGATGAAATTGGATGCCGCTGGCGCGTCGTTGCGTTCGGTATTCATGCGAGAAGGTGAAAGTCTGTCGGGGGCGCGCAATGCGTCCTCTTATCCGACAATTCTACCTGACGAGCCCCGTTGCGGCAGGCGAGTGCGGCATGCAGCCAACGTTTGAGCGGTTTTCGAGGCGGATTCGGGGCGCCGCTGGCGCTGTAACAGGAGGTAAATCGGTTTGTTGATGGGTTCGCCGCCGACTTAGGATGCGAGCCGCGCGGCCTCGTCCGCTCGCGTGCGGCATGCCTGCATTGGGCTTTCTGGCGCCGCACCCGGTCGCGAGCCTTCCATGCTCGGGCCGCACAGTCCCTTGTCGCCTTGCACGAAATCCTGCCGTTCGTGCACCATGGCGCCCTCAGTTGCCGGAGTTTCTCGGATGTCTGTCCCCACGCACGGCGCGCCTCGCGCGCCTTTCACCGCTCTTAATTTCGCCCGGCTCGTGACGGTGTCGGCCATGCTCGCCGCGTTTGCGGGCAGCGCGCTCGCGCCCGTGCCCGCTTTGGCGAAAACGCCGCCGCCCAAAGCCGTATTCGACGCGTCGGCCGTGGCCGTGCCGGACCGTTACAGCGCGGACACGGCGCAGCAGATTTTCGCCGCAGGCGGCAACGCGGTGGATGCCGCTGTCGCGATCGCGTTCACGCTGGCCGTGACCTGTCCGGACGCGGGCAATCTGGGCGGCGGCGGATTCATGACCGTGTTCATGGACGGCAAGCCGTACTTCCTCGACTACCGCGAGCGCGCGCCGCAACAGGCGACCCGCGACATGTACCTCGACGACAAGGGCAACCTGTTGCCGGGCATGAGCACTGTCGGCCATCGCGCGGTGGCCGTGCCGGGGACGGTCGAGGGCATGTGGGAGGCGCAGCAGCGTTTCGGCAAGCTGAAGTGGAAGCAGGTGCTGGCGCCGGCGATCCGCTATGCCACCGACGGTTTTCAGGTCGAGCCATGGTTGCAGCAGCGCCGCGACGCCGCGGCGAAGAACTTCGCCGGCAAGACCAATTTCGACGCGTACTTTTCCAGTCTCAAGGCAGGCGTGACGTACCGCCAGCCTGAACTCGCGCAGACGCTGTCGCGCATTGCGAGCGACGGCGGGCGCGAATTCTACGAAGGCCGCACCGCGGATCTGATTGCCCAGCAGATGTACGGCCACGGTCTCGTCACGAAGCAGGACCTGATTCAATACAAAGCCGTTTGGCGCCAGCCGCTCACCGCCGACTGGAACGGCTACCAGGTCGTTACCGCGCCGCCGCCGAGTTCGGGCGGCGTCGGGCTGATCCAGATGCTGAAGATGAAAGCCGATCTGAAGCAGGCGTTCGACGGCCTCGAACTCAATTCCGTGCCGTATATCCATCTGATCGCGCAGATCGAAGACCGCGTGTTCGCTGGTCGCCAGCAATACCTGGGCGGTCCGGATGCGTACAAGGTGCCGGTCGGCAAACTGATCGACGACGCCTACCTTGCGCAGCGCGCGGACGAAGTCAAACCCGACGAAGTGCCGGGCGCGGCGCCGGTCAAGCCGGGCCTCGGCGACGCGGCGCCGGAGAAGGCGCAGACCACGCATTTCTCGGTGGTCGACAAGTGGGGCAATGCCGTGTCGAACACGTACACGTTGAACGGTGACTTCGGTTCGGGCGTGGTGGTGGACGGCGGCGGCTTTCTGCTGAACGACGCCATGGATGACTTCGTCACCAGGCCGGCGAGCGCGAGCAGCGCGGAGGTCAATACGGTGGCGCCCGGACGCCGCCCGCTGTCGTCGATGACGCCGACCATTCTGCTGAAGGACAACAAGGTGTCGCTCGTGATCGGCACGCCAGGCGGCTCGCGCATCCTGACCTCGATATTCCAGGTAATGACCGACCTGTACGATTTCAATATGCCGCCCGCCGACGCGCTCGCCGCGATGCGTTTCCACCACCAGTTGCTGCCGCAAAAGACGATCTATTTCGAGCCGTATCATCCGGTCACGGGTGAACTGGCGGAGCAGTTGCAAGGCATGGGCTACACGCTCGAGGGGCAGTCGTTCAATGGCGACGTGCAGATGATTCGTATCGACGGCACCGCGCCTGAGCCGGCAGCGGACCCGCGCGGCGTGGGTGTGGCGCGCGTGATGCGTTGAAAAGGTGGCCGTGCCTACGACAATAAATTGCAAGTCACGACTAACTGCAGGTAACGACCAACGGGGAACGCGATGAGCGGACAAAAACAACTGAGCACACTCGTGCTGCCCGGCTACCAAGGCTCCGGCGCCGGCCACTGGCAGACGCGTTGGGAAGCGCTGAATCCGTCATTCGTACGGGTGCGAATGACGGACTGGGACCACCCGGAACGCGACGCTTGGTGCCGCACGCTCGATGCCGCCGTAGCCACCGCTGACGCGCCGGTGGTGTTCGCCGCGCATAGCCTCGGTTGCCTGACGGTCGCCTTTTGGGCCTCGCGGTACGCGGGCGCCGCGCAGCTTGCGAAGGTGGCGGGCGCATTGCTGGTCGCTCCGCCCGATCCCGCCGAAGCGCATTTCCCGCAGGACGCGAGCGGTTTCGCACCCGTGCCGCTCACGCGCCTGCCGTTTCCGTCTATTGTCGTGGCGAGCCGCGACGATCCTTACGGCGGCGTGCCGTTTTCACAGACTTGCGCGAACGCTTGGGGTAGCCGTTGGATCGACATCGGTGCGCGCGGCCATATCAACGCGGACAGCGGCCTTGGTGATTGGGACGAAGGGCGCGAGTGGCTGGAGTCGTTCGGTGCGTCGACCGTCGGTGAGTAACGCCCGCGCTGAACGCGATCGACGTGCCACCGCGATCGACGCCATCAGCGCGATCAACGCGATCAACGCGATCAACGCGATCAACGCGATCAACGCGCGACCACCGCGACCCCGGCGGATTCAAATCACCGACTGCCCCCGCAACGCCGCGATCCTCGCTTCGTCATAGCCGAGCACGTCACGCAAAATGCTCTCCGTGTGTTCCCCGAGCATAGGCGGATGCGCAAGCGCTTCGGGCGGCGTGCCGGTCATATTGATCGGATTGCGCACCAGCTTGACCGTGCCGCCCGACGGATGCGGCAGATCCACCTGCATCCCGCGCGCCACCACCTGTTCGTTCTCGAAGACTTCACCGAGATCGTTGATCGGCCCACACGGCACGCCTGCGGCTTCGAGCGCGCTGATCCATTGCTGCTTGCCCTGGAGCCGGACCATCTCCGCGAGAATCGGCACGAGGATGTCGCGATTGCGCACCCGCGCCGGGTTGGTCGCGAATCGCTCGTCGTCGGCCAGTTCCGGACGGCCGCCCACTTCGACGAATTTGCGGAACTGCCCGTCGTTGCCGACCGCGACGATGATCCAGCTGTCGCTCGTCTGGAACGTCTGGTACGGCACGATGTTGGGATGCGCATTGCCCCAGCGCACCGGCGGCTGGCCGCTTGCCAGGTAGTTCGAATTCATATTGGCGAGCATCGCCACCTGCACGTCGAGCAGCGCCATGTCGATGTACTGGCCTTCGCCCGTCCGGTCGCGGTGGGTGAGGGCGGTGAGCACGGCAATGGTCGAGTACATGCCGGTCATGAGGTCGGCGATCGCGACGCCGGCCTTCTGCGGGCCGCCGCCCGGCTGGCCGTCGCGTTCGCCGGTAATGCTCATGAAGCCGCCAATGCCTTGCACGATAAAGTCGTAGCCGGCGCGCTGCGCATACGGCCCGGTCTGCCCGAAGCCTGTCACCGAGCAATAGATGAGGTCGGGCTTCACTTCCTTGAGCGATGCGTAGTCCAGACCGTATTTCTTCAACTGGCCGACCTTGTAGTTCTCAAGCACCACGTCGCTCTGCGCGGCCAGCTCGCGGATGATCCGCTGGCCTTCGGGCGAAGCGATGTCGACGGTGACCGAGCGCTTGTTGCGGTTCGCCGCGAGGTAATACGCGGCTTCGCGGGTGTCTTCGCCGTCAGGTGTCTTGAGGTACGGCGGCCCCCAATGGCGGGTGTCGTCGCCGACTTCGGGGCGTTCGATCTTGATCACGTCGGCGCCGAAATCGGCAAGAGTCTGCGCGCACCAGGGTCCGGCGAGCACGCGTGTGAGATCCAGCACGCGGATATGACTGAGAGCGCCCATATTCGTAGATGTCTCCTGTGTCGGCCAGCGCGCAGCGCGCCCTGGTTTCATGCACGTAGTTGCGAATCGCGAGGCGGCGCGCAAGGCGCCGCGAATGGAGGCAATCTTAAGCGATTCCGGCACGCGGGCGGAGTCGGCCGAACGTCATAAGACTAACGGCGCGCCCCATAATGTCCCACGCTGCCCGCTCAAACCTGGCCGAACGGCCGACCCTGCAGGGCGCGCTGCCGCGCACGGGCGCCGATCCCGTATAATCAGTCGTTTAAGAAACAAACAGTTGGCGCATCCCACGATGCCGCCGGTAACAGCCAGGGAACTGGCAAACCCGTCCCCCGCACGCTATGAAAGCCGCCGAAATCCGCGAGAAATTCCTCAAGTTCTTCGAATCGAAGGGCCATACGATCGTTCGCTCGTCGAGCCTTGTGCCCGGCAACGATCCGACACTGCTCTTCACCAATTCGGGAATGGTGCAGTTCAAAGATGTGTTCCTCGGCGCGGAGTCGCGTCCATATTCCCGCGCCACGACCGCGCAGCGCAGCGTGCGCGCCGGCGGCAAGCACAACGATCTGGAAAACGTCGGCTACACCGCGCGTCACCACACGTTCTTCGAAATGCTGGGCAACTTCTCGTTCGGCGACTACTTCAAGCGCGACGCGATCCACTACGCGTGGGAGCTGCTGACAGGCGTATACCAGCTGCCGAAAGACAAGCTGTGGGTCACCGTCTATCACGAAGACGACGAAGCGCACGACATCTGGGCGAAAGAAGTGGGCGTGCCGGTCGAGCGCATCATCCGTATCGGCGACAACAAGGGTGCGCGCTACGCGTCGGACAACTTCTGGCAGATGGCCGACACCGGCCCGTGCGGCCCGTGCTCGGAAATTTTCTACGATCACGGCCCGGACGTGTGGGGCGGCCCCCCGGGGTCTCCTGAAGAAGACGGCGACCGCTACATCGAGATCTGGAATCTCGTGTTCATGCAGTTCAATCGCGACGCGCAAGGCAACATGACCCCGCTGCCCAAGCAGTGCGTCGACACCGGCATGGGCCTGGAGCGTATCGCCGCCGTTCTGCAGCACGTGCACAGCAACTATGAGATCGACCTGTTCCAGGCGCTCATCAAGGCTGCGGGCCGCGAAACCGGCGTGAGCGACCTGACCAACAACTCGCTGAAGGTGATTGCCGATCACATTCGCGCGTGCTCGTTCCTGATCGTCGACGGCGTGATTCCGGGCAACGAAGGCCGCGGCTACGTGCTGCGCCGGATCGTGCGCCGCGCGATCCGTCACGGCTACAAGCTGGGCAAGAAGGGCTCGTTCTTCCACCGCATGGTGGCGGACCTCGTCGCGCAAATGGGCAGTGCGTATCCGGAACTGAAGGAAGCCGAGCAACGCGTGACCGACGTGCTGCGTCAGGAAGAAGAGCGCTTCTTTGAAACCATCGAACACGGCATGTCGATTCTCGAGAGCGCGTTGGCCGACCTCGAAGCCAAGGGCGGCAAGACGCTCGACGGCGAACTCGCATTCAAGCTGCACGACACCTATGGCTTCCCGCTGGATCTGACGGCAGACGTGTGCCGCGAGCGCGAAGTCACGGTCGACGAAGCCGCGTTCGACGAAGCCATGGCGCGTCAGCGCGAACAGGCTCGCGCGGCCGGCAAGTTCAAGATGGCGCAAGGCCTCGAATACTCGGGCGCGAAGACCACGTTCCACGGCTACGAAGAAATCGTCTTCGACGACGCGAAGGTAATCGCGTTGTATGTGGATGGCGCATCCGTGCAGGAAGTGAGCCACGGCCAGCAGGCGGTGGTCGTGCTGGATCACACGCCGTTCTACGCGGAATCGGGCGGCCAGGTCGGCGACCAGGGCGTGCTGGCCAACGCGAGCGTGCGCTTCGCGGTGAGCGATACGCTGAAGGTGCAAGCCGACGTGGTCGGTCATCACGGCACGCTGGAGCAGGGCACGCTGAAGGTGGGCGACGTCGTCAAGGCGGAAATCGACGCGGTGCGCCGCGCCCGCACGGCCCGCAACCACTCGGCCACGCACTTGATGCACAAGGCGTTGCGCGAAGTGCTCGGTTCGCACGTGCAGCAGAAGGGATCACTCGTCGACGCGGACAAGACCCGTTTCGACTTCGCGCACAACGCGCCGATGACAGACGAGCAGATCCGCCGCGTCGAGGAAATCGTCAATGCCGAAGTGCTGGCGAACGCGCCGGGCATCGTGCAGGTCATGCCGTTTGACGAAGCCGTGAAGGGCGGTGCGATGGCGCTGTTCGGCGAAAAGTACGGCGACGAAGTGCGTGTGCTCGACCTGGGTTTTTCGCGTGAATTGTGCGGCGGTACGCACGTGCATCGCACCGGCGACATCGGCCTCTTCAAGATCGTGATGGAAGGCGGCGTGGCGGCGGGCATCCGTCGCGTGGAAGCGATTACGGGCGACAACGCCGTGCGCTTCGTGCAGGATCTCGACGCGCGCATCAATGCGGCCGCTGCCGTGCTGAAGGCGCAACCGTCGGAATTGACGCAACGTATCGTCCAGGTGCAGGACCAGGTGAAGTCGCTGGAAAAGGAACTGAGCGCGCTGAAGTCGAAAATGGCGTCGAGCCAGGGCGACGAACTGGCCGGTCAGGCGATCGAAGTCGGCGGCGTGCACGTGCTGGCGGCTACGCTCGAAGGCGCGGACGTGAAGACGCTGCGCGAAACCGTCGACAAGCTGAAGGACAAGCTGAAGAGCGCGGCGATCGTGCTGGCATCGGTCGAAGGCGGCAAGGTGAGCCTGATCGCCGGTGTCACGGCGGACGCCAGCAAGAAGGTCAAGGCAGGCGAACTGGTGAACTTCGTCGCGCAGCAAGTCGGCGGCAAGGGTGGTGGCCGTCCGGACATGGCCCAGGCGGGCGGCACCGAGCCGGCGAATCTGCCGGCGGCACTGGCCGGCGTCAAGGGCTGGGTCGAAGGCCAGCTCTGATTCGAGCATGATTGGGCCACACCGCGCGCCGCAGTTCGGGCGTGCCGTGTGGCCTGAGTTTTTTAGGTCTGTCACGCCAGTTTGTTCATTGGCGTGGCGCCCCGCCTCGCGAGGATTCCCTCGTAGTTCACCTTCGCACAATTGATCTCATGCCGCGCCGCGCAGGCATAATCGCAACCGCAACCGCAACCGCAACCTCAGCCACAGCCACAGCCACAGCCACAGCGGCAAGATCAGGAAGCACCTTCCGCCGCAGTTGCTGGCTCAGGCAAATTCGCAGCACTTTCCCGAGTCACCATTGCCTGCTTGAGCGCGTTCAGTGCGGACGAAAAATGCCCGCGCCGCCACACGAGCAATGTCTCGATCTCGCCGATATCCGGTAGCTCATGCACCGCGATATTGCTGGCGTCAGCCTGCAAATCCAGCACCGATCGTGGCGCGACCGCCACTCCCGCGCCGGCGGCCACGCAAGCCACGATCGCGTGGTAGGAGCCCAACTCCAGCACGCGCGCGGGCCTCACGCCGTGTTCCAGATACCACTTCTCGATATAGGCCCGGTAAGCGCAACCGCGCTCGAACGCGATCAGCGTTGACAGCGCAATGTCCCGTACGTCGTGGATCGGCCGATGCCCGCGGGGCGTCAGCATCACCAGCTCCTCCCTGAACACAGGCACCGACTCGAATAATTCGCCGAGCGCGGCGGGGTCCAACGGCGTTGCCACCAACGCCGCATCCACTTCGAATTCGCGCACCCGCTCGATCAGCTTGCCGGTCGTGCCGGTTTCCAGTTCCAGTGCAACTGCGGGCCACCGCTGGTGGTAATGCGCGAGCAACGCGGGAAGACGCGTTGCCGCGACGCTTTCCATCGTGCCCAAACGCAGGCGCCCGCTCGGACGATCCTCGCGCACCGCGTGACGCGCCTCGTCGGCGAGCGCGAGCAGCCGTTCAGCATATGGCAGCAGCGTCTCGCCGGCCGGCGTCAGCACGAGACGGCGGCCGTCGCGGATGAACAGGTCGGTGCCCAGTTGCTCTTCAAGCTGCTTGATGCGCGTGGTGACGTTCGATTGCACGCGGTTGAGCTTGGCAGCGGCGCGCGTCACGCCGTTTTCCCGCACGACGGCGCGAAAAATGGTCAGGGCGGCCAGATCCATGATTCTCTCCTGGCGATTGGTGATATCCGAATTATTCATTTTTCGTGATCGAAAGGTCAAGCTATCATGAATTCAACCATTCCGATCCTGCTAACGGCATCTATCACCGCCCGCTCATGAACGAATTCGCCTCCATTGCGCGCGGCAGCCTAGCCGGGCAACACGCCGCCCGCCGCACCGCGCTTGCCTGCATGGTCACACTGGCCGTTGCGCTCGGCATCGGCCGATTTGCGTTCACGCCGCTCCTGCCGCTGATGCTGCACGGCGGCGCATTTGGCCAGCCGCAGATCGACATTCAGCATGGTGGGTGGCTTGCGTCGTTCAATTACGCGGGTTATTTCGTCGGCGCGGTCAGTTGCGCCGCGCTGCGGATCGAGCCGGCGCGCATGGTGCGCGCGGGGCTTGCGGCGACGGTGCTGCTGACGCTGGCGATGGGCGTGACGAGCCAGTTCTGGGTATGGGCGGCGGTACGCTTCCTCGCCGGCGCGGTCAGTGCGATGACGTTCGTTTTCGCATCGCAGTGGGGCTTGCGGCGGCTCGCCGAACTCGGTGCGCCGGAGTGGGGCGGTGTGATCTATACGGGGCCGGGTGTGGGTATCGTCGGAACGGGTCTGCTGGTCACGGTGGCGGATGGGTACGGGCCCTCGACGGGGTGGCTCGGTTTTGGGCTTGTCGCCGCAGTTCTGGCGATTGTGGTTTGGCCGGTTTTCACCGGTCGCGGGAATGAGCGGGGTGCTCGCCAGGTGGACAGCGATGCCGCGCCCGCCGAGACTCCCGCCACTCCGGCCCCCGCCCCAAGAAGCCACGCCCTCCCCACCACCACCCGTCCCGCCGACGCCCTCTGGCTCATCCTCCTCTACGGCATCCCCGGCTTCGGCTACATCATCACCGCGACTTTCCTGCCGGTGATCGCGCGTCACGCGTTGCCCGGCTCGTCCTGGCCGGACCTGTTCTGGCCGATGTTCGGCGCGGCGCTAATCGTCGGCGCACTGCTGGCCGCGCGTTTGCCGGTGCATTGGGACAATCGCAAGCTGCTGGCCGGCTGTTACGTGCTGCAGGCGTGCGGCATTGCGCTCGGTATCGTCTGGCCGACAGCAGGCGGCTTCTCATTCGGCAGCATCCTGATCGGCTTGCCGTTTACCGCGATCACCCTGTTCGCGATGCGCGAGGCGAGGCGTCTGCGTGGCGACGACGCTGCCGCGCTGATGGGTTATGCGACGGCGGCCTATGGTGTCGGTCAGATCGTCGGCCCGCTGGTCGCGGCGCCGATTGCCGCACAGAGCGGGTCGTTTTCGCCGGCGCTGTGGCTGGCGGCGACCGCGTTGCTGGTGGGCGCGGCCGGGCTGATCGTCGTCGCGCGCATGACTCGTGGCCGTGGCCGCATGCCCGATTGCGGCTGCAACTGAGCGCGTATCGACGCGACCGCCCCCGCCGGCCCGCAACCGGAAAACAAATAACCGAAGGGCGCACTAAAATGACCGCTTTCCCGTCATCTCAGCGCGCCTGTCGCCGGGCGCGCCGCCAGCCATGCAACATTTCGCGTCCGACAACTATGCCGGCATCTGCCCCGAAGCGCTCGAAGCGCTGATCGCCGCCAACAACAGCGGCCACGAGCCGGCCTACGGCGACGACTCCTGGACCAACCAGGTATGCGACCGTCTGCGTGAGCTGTTCCAGACCGACTGCGAAGTGTTCTTCGTATTCAACGGCACGGCCGCCAATTCGCTGGCGCTCGCGTCGCTATGCCAGTCGTACCATTCGGTGATCTGCCACGAACTCGCGCATATCGAAACCGACGAATGCGGCGGACCGGAGTTCTTCTCGGGCGGCTCGAAACTGCTGACGGCGCCGGGCGTCGGCGGCAAACTCACGCCGGACGCGATCGAAGCGGTGGTCACACGCCGTGCCGACATCCACTACCCGAAACCGAAAGTCGTTACGCTGACTCAATCGACGGAAGTCGGCACGGTCTACAGCGTCGAGGAAGTGCGGGCGATCGCGGCGATCGCCAAGCGGCGTCATCTGAAAGTGCATATGGACGGCGCGCGTTTCGCCAACGCGGTCGCCGCGCTGGACGTGCATCCGTCGGAGATCACGTGGCGCGCGGGCGTGGACGTGCTGTGTTTCGGCGGCACCAAGAACGGCTTGCCGGTCGGTGAAGCGGTGGTGTTCTTCGATCGCGCGCTCGCCGACGATTTCGCCTACCGCCTGAAACAGGCGGGCCAACTGGCTTCTAAGATGCGCTTTATTTCCGCGCCGTGGCTGGGTCTGCTCGATAACGACGTCTGGTTGCGCAACGCGCGTCACGCGAATGCGATGGCGCAACTGCTGCAAACGCGGTTGCAGGAAATTCCGGGCGTGAGCATCATGTTCCCCAGAGAATCGAACGCGGTCTTTGCGCAGTTGCCCACGCAAGCCGCCAAGGCCATGCGCGCGCGCGGCTGGAAGTTCTACGAATTCATCGGTGCGGGCGGTTGCCGGCTGATGTGCGCGTGGGATACGCAGCCGGAAACGGTCGAACGGTTCGCCGCCGAGGTGCGGGAGTTGTGCGCGGCGTGACCCGAACGCCATTCCCCAGAAGTCAGACACAATCACACAAAACAAACGGGACGTCTCTCTCACGCCATGACCGAATACCGATTCTGCCCACGCTGTTCCACGCCGCTGATCGAGCGCGCCGATGAAGCGCATGAAGGCGGGCGCATCCGCCAGACCTGCCCCGATACCGAGTGCGGCTACGTCCATTGGAACAACCCGCTGCCCGTGGTGGCGGCGATCGTCGAATACGAAGGCAAGATTCTGCTGGCGCGCAATGCCGCGTGGCAGGAAGGCGTATTCGCGCTGATTACGGGCTTCCTCGAAAACGGCGAGACGCCGGAAGAGGGGATTGCCCGGGAAGTCCTCGAGGAAACTTCGTTGCACGCGGAGACGGTCGAGCTGATCGGCGTGTATGAATTCATCCGCAAGAACGAGCTGATCATCGCGTACCACGTGAAGGCATACGGCACGGTTGCGCTCTCGCCGGAATTGCTCGAATACCGGCTGGTCGAGCCGGCCAGGTTGCGGCCGTGGCGCGCGGGCACCGGCCAGGCGCTCGGCGAATGGATGCGGCGGCGCGGCTTGCCGTTCGAGTTTGTCGAAAGGCCCGGGCAGTAACGGACCAGGCAGCAGGTAAACGAGCTCGCGCTCAGGGAGGAGCACGGCATGGCCTATATTTTCTATCTGACCCACATCCATCTCGGCTATGACGCGCTGTCGCAGTTGCCGTCGGAATGCGGACGCGTCGGCATCAAGCGGCCGCTGATCATCACCGACAAGGGCGTGGTCGCAGCGGGTCTCGCGCAGCGCGCGCTCGACGCGCTGAAACTCGGCGACGTCCCGGTCTTCGACGACACGCCGTCGAACCCGACCGAGGCGATGGTGCTCGCGGCTGCTCAGATGTACCGTGACGAAGGCTGCGACGGCCTGATCGCGGTCGGCGGAGGATCGTCCATCGATCTGGCCAAGGGCGTAGCGATCGCCGCCACGCATCCAGGCGCGCTGACGCAATACGCGACCATTGAAGGCGGCAGCCCGAAGATCACGGCCGCGGTCGCGCCGCTGATCGCGGTACCCACCACGGCGGGCACGGGCAGCGAAGTCGCGCGCGGGGCAATCGTGATCCTGAACGATGGCCGCAAGCTCGGCTTTCATTCGTGGCATCTGTTGCCCAAGTCGGCGTTGTGCGATCCGGCGCTCACGCTCGGCCTGCCGCCGGGGTTGACGGCGGCCACCGGCATGGACGCGGTTGCGCACTGCATCGAAACTTTTCTCGCGCCGGCCTTCAATCCTCCCGCGGACGGCATCGCGCTGGACGGCTTGGAGCGCGCGTGGGCCAACATCGAACGCGCGACGGCGGACGGCAGCGATCGCGACGCGCGCCTGAACATGATGAGCGCTTCGATGCAAGGCGCCATGGCTTTCCAGAAAGGGCTGGGCTGCGTGCACTCGTTGTCGCATCCGCTGGGCGGCCTGACGGTGAACGGGCGCACGTCGCTGCATCACGGCACGCTGAACGCGGTTGTGCTGCCCGCAGTGCTGCGTTTCAACGAGACGGCGGACAGCGTAGTGGCCGAGCGCCGCTATGCAAGAATGCGCCGCGTGATGAATTTGCCGGAGAATGCCGATCTCGCCCAGGCGCTGTTCGACATGACCGCGCGGCTCGGTTTACCGACCGGCCTCAGGCAGATGGGCGTCGACGAAAGCATGTTCGACAAGGTGATTCAGGGTGCGCTCGCCGACCACTGTCACCGCACGAATCCACGCGAAGCGACCGCCGACGACTACCGCCGCATGCTGAGCGAATCGCTCTGAAAAAACAATCGCCGCGCACCGCGCACGACAACGCTAAAGATACTCACGCCAGCATGAACAAACCCGTACCCGTCGCGCGCACCGCCTACCGGCATTTCCTGCCGATCACCACGCGCTGGATGGACAACGACGTCTATGGCCATGTCAACAACGTCGTCTACTACAGCTACTTCGACACGGTGGTGAACGAGTATCTGATCCGCACCGGCGTGCTCGATTTCGAGCATGGCGCGACGATCGGGCTGGTGGTCGAGACGCACTGCAATTACTTCGCGCCGCTGGTGTTTCCCGAGCGGATCGAAGCGGGCCTGCGGGTGGTGCGGCTCGGTACGTCGAGCGTGCGCTACGAAGTGGGGCTTTTCAAGGAGGGCGAAGATCAACCCGCCGCGCAAGGACACTTCGTGCATGTGTATGTGGATCGCGTCACACGGCGTCCGGTGAGCTTGCCCGCCGAATTGCGCGCGGCGCTCGAACCGCTGTGCGTCGCCGGCCAGGCGGAATAGGCGCGTGCAGTCGTTCGTCGTCAATCTGCTCAACGGTGTCAGTTACGGCCTGTTGCTGTTCATGCTGTCGGCAGGCTTGACGCTGATTTTCAGCATGCTCGGCGTGCTGAATTTCGCGCACGCGGGCTTCTACATGCTGGGCGCGTACGTCGGCTTTTCGGTGGCGGCGCGCGCGGGATTCTGGAGCGCGCTGGTGATCGCACCGCTGGTCGTCGGGCTGATCGGCGCGGGCCTGGAGCGCTGGCTGTTGCGGCGCGTGCGCGTGCACGGCCATCTCGCGGAATTACTGCTGACGTTCGGCGCCGCGTATCTCCTCGGCGAACTGGTCAAGCTCGGCTGGGGCTTGAGCCCGCTTTCCGCGACGGTGCCGGCCGTGCTCGACGGTCCGCTCTTCACCGTCTACGGCGCGGCGTTCGCGCGCTATCGGGCGTTCATGATGGTGGTATCGCTCGCCATGCTGGGCGTGCTCTACGCGGTGTTGCGCGTGTCGAAGGCGGGGCTGATCGTGCGCGCCGCGCTCACGCACGCGAGCGCCGTCGAAGCGCTCGGCCACAACGTGCCGCGCGTGTTCACCGGCGTGTTCGCGGCCGGCACGGCGCTCGCCGCGTTGGCCGGCGTGATCGGCGCGCCGCTCTTCGTGATCGAACCGGGCATGGCGGAGTCGCTTGGCTCGATCGTGTTCGTGGTGGTCGTGATCGGTGGACTGGGCTCGCTGAGCGGGGCGCTGGCGGCGTCGCTGCTGGTTGGCTGCGTGCAGACGCTGGCCGTGGCGAGCAATGTGTCGCTGGGCGACGTACTGTCGCTATTCGACGCATCGCTGCCGGCGCAATGGGACGCGCTGACGCTCGCGCAACTCGCGCCGCTGATTCCGTATCTGCTGCTGGTCGCGATGCTGGCGCTGCGCCCGCGCGGCCTCTTCGGGCGGCGCGACGACCATGCGTGACCCAGTCGCATCGTCCGCGCTGTCCGCGACCGCGCCGCGTGCGGTCTGGCGCGTGCTCGCGCCGTGGCTTGCGCTTATCCTGTTCCTCGCCGTGCCGCCTTTTGTCTGGCCGCAAAGCTGGCTGCTCGCCTATCTCGCGCAGACCGCGACGATGATCGTGTTCGCGCTTTCCTACAATTTGCTGCTCGGCGAGACGGGACTGCTGTCTTTCGGGCATGCCGCTTATTCCGGCCTTGGCGCACTCCTCGCCGCGCAGGTGTTCAACCGGATCGGCGTGCCGCTCGTGCTGTTGCCGTTGGTCGGCGGCATCGGCGGCGCGCTGTGCGGTGTGTTGTTCGGTTTCGTCTCGACGCGGCGTGCCGGCACCGCCTTCGCAATGATCACGCTCGGTCTCGGCGAACTCGTGGCCGCCGCCGCATGGACGCTGCCCAACTGGTTCGGCGGCGAAGCGGGCGTGGCGATCGATCGCGCGAGCGGAGCGTCGTGGGGAAGCTGGAGCTTCGGTCCGGCGCGCGAGGCGTATGCACTGATCGTCGTGTGGTGTCTGCTCGCGAGCGCGGCGATGTTCGCGCTCTCGCGCACGCCCTTCATGCGCGTTGCCAATGCGGTGCGCGACAACCCGGTGCGGGCGGCGGCGATCGGCTGTTATCCGCGCCGCATCCGTTACGGCGTGGTGGTGGTGTCGGCGTTTTTCGCGGGTATCTCGGGAACCTTGGCGCTGATCAACGTGGAACTGGTGTCGACGGAAAGCGTCGGCATGATGCGCTCGGGCGCAGTGTTGATCGCCACGGTGATCGGCGGCACGGCGGTGTTTTTCGGTCCGGTCGCGGGCGCGGTCGTTCTGACGTTTTTCAGTGTCGCGGTGGCAAGCGTCACGCGCGCATGGCTGTTCTATCTGGGACTCTTCTTCATCGTGGTGGTGGTGATTTCGCCAGACGGGCTCGCGGGTTTCGTGCAGCGGCATGCCGCGCGTGTAGCCACGCACGGCTGGCGACGATGCCGCGCAGCTTACCTGTGGGGCACGGCGGCCGCACTGCTGTGGGCGGCGGCCGTCGTGCTCGCGGTGCAATGGGCGTACGCCGTGCAATTCGGATTGGACGACGGCGGGGTCTTTAGCGGCACCGGCGGCGCCGGCGGCACGGGCGCGCTGGTCTGGCTGGGCGCGTCGCCGCTCACGCTCGGCGCCGCGCTCATCATGCTGGCCGCGCTCGGCGGAGTCGCGGCGCATTACGCGATTCGCGCGCAGGCGCGCCTCGCAGCCACGCTTTCGAGCGCCACGCACACCGACGGAGACGCGCGATGATCCCGGCGCTCGCGCTCTACGGGATCGAAAAACGTTTCGGCGCTACGCAGATTCTGCGCGGCGTCGATCTCGCGGTTCAGCCCGGCGAACGCCACGCGTTGATTGGTCCGAATGGCGCGGGTAAGTCGACACTCTTCAATCTGATCGCCGGCGGCGCGCGGCCGAACGCCGGGCGCATCGATCTGTTCGGCGCCGAGATTACGCGCCTTGCGCCGGCCGCGATCACGCGCCGCGGACTTGCGCGCAGCTTCCAGAACACCAGCGTGTTCACGCGGCTCAGCGTGTTCGACAACCTGCGCTGCGCGGCGCTGCTGGCGGAGCGCGACCGCACGCGCTGGTGGCAGCGTTTCAGCGGATCGCGCACGGTCGACGCGCGCGCGGCACAGGTGCTCGACGCGGTTGGCCTGAGTGCGCGCCGCCACGCTCAGGCGGGTACGCTCAGCTATGCCGAGCAACGCGCGCTCGATCTCGGCATCGCGCTCGCGGGCGGCGCGCATACCTTGCTGCTCGACGAACCGACTGCGGGCATGAATCGCGCGGAGGCGGCGCATGCCATCGAACTGATTCGCGAGACCACGGCGGGCCGCACGCTGCTGATGGTCGAGCACGACATGGACGCAGTGTTCGCGATCGCCGATCGCATTTCCGTCCTCGTGCAAGGGCGCATTATCGCGAGCGGCACGCCGGCGGCGATCCGCGCCGATGCGGCGGTGCGTGCCGCGTATCTCGGCGAAGGGTTCGGGACATGAGCGCCTTGCTCGACATTCGCGGACTCAGTGCGTGGTACGGCGCGAGCCAGGCGTTGCACGGCGTGACGCTGCGCATCGAGGCGGGCGAAGTGCTGGCGCTGGTCGGCCGCAACGGCTCGGGCCGGTCGACACTCGCGCGCGCGATCATGGGCCTCGTGCGCAGCGAAGGCGAACTGCGTTTTGCGGGCCGCTCGCTCGGCGGTCTGCGCACCTTCGAAATCGCGCGTCTCGGGCTGGGTTATGTGCCCGAACATCGCGACGTCTTTCCGACGCTAAGCGTGCACGAGAATCTTCAACTCGGCGTTGCGCCACGCGAGCGCGGCCGTGTGCCACGCTTCACTTTCGACGACGCCTATGCGCTTTTTCCCGTGCTGCGCGAGCGCAAGCGCACGCGCGCGGGGGCGCTGTCGGGCGGCGAGCAGCAGATGCTGACGCTCGCGCGGGCACTGCTCGGCGATCCCGATCTGCTCGTGATCGACGAACCGGGCGAGGGTCTCGCGCGTCTCGTGATGGAGCAGGTCGCCGGATGTTTGCGGGCGCTGCGCGATCGCGGTGTGGCGATGCTGCTGATCGAACAGCGGCTCGTGATCGCACAGGACATCGCCAGCCGCGTCGCGGTGATGGGGCATGGCGAAGTGGTGTTCGACGATGCGCTCGCGTCGTTCGTGCAGAGGACTGACGTGATGCGGGAATGGCTCGGCGTCGGTTGATCGGGGCGCTGACTCGCCGGGTTTTATTGCAGCGCCGCATGGTGAAGGATGATCGCTTTGCGGTCCTGCTGAATGCCTCGCGCGTCGGTTGGCGAGCGCATTGCGTGCGCGGCACCGGAATCGCGCCGGACATGCCGTTTGAATCTCATTTGCCAGTGCGCCGCTCAGGCCGCGCGCATGCGGCTTTCCGATGACGCGTCACGGCGATTCAAACGCTTGATCGTTTGGTGAGCGTCCTCCAGAAATCTTGTCGGCAGCGCGCTGACAAATAAAGACAATCGGGTAAAAGACGCGCGACGGCGGCTTGCTGTTTAAAGCCTGCGTATGCGCGACTCACCATGCCGTGCCCGGCGCGCGAAAGACGCGTCGCGGCTCCAGGAGGAGACATCATGAGATACAGACGCGCGTTGGATGAGGTGTCGGCGAATCATGCGCCGATGCCGGCTTCGCACGAGGCAAGCCCCAAGCGCGCCTGGCGCTCGCCGATCAGCGCAGGCGCCGCGCTGTTGACGGCGGCGTTGCTGATGTCCGCCTGCGCCGATGCCAGTTCGACGATGGGCGACGCGGCGTCCGCACCGGCAAATCCCGCGAACAAGGCAGTTGATGTGGCGAGCAACAACGTCAGCACGAGTGACAGCCGTGGAAACGGCAACGGCAATTCCAACGCCAACGCCAATTCCAACGCCGCCGCCACGGATCCCGCGCTCGCCACTCAACCTGGCGCCTCTACACGTCGTCCCACACTCGAACTGGCCAAAGCCAAACAGCTAGCCGCGGAACAAAGCGTCGCGGCGCGCGTGCCATCGGCGAGCGGCCTGACCGAAAAGCGCAGCCGCCCGCTGACGCTGCGCGATTCCGGCATCGACGGTTCGCTGATGTTCGCGCGCGACGTGGACTTCCGCGTGACGGGCGACATCGGCTTCATGATTCACGACATGGCGGCGACGCTAAGCCCGGCGCGCGCCGGCCAGCCGATCGTATTCGACGATCCGACCAGCGTCACGATCAACGTCCACCGCGGCCATGTCACGCTGGACAGCGCCAAGCTCACCGCGATCTTCAATCGCTATCTGTTCCAGTATCAGGGCTCGCCGCTGCGCAATATGCGCGTCGTTCCGCAAGAAGGCGGCAACTTGCGCATTACCGGCGAGATGCATCGCGAGACATGGGTGCCGATCGTGCTGAGCGGATCGCTGTCGATGCGCAACACCGCGGAACTCGTGTTTCACGCCGATCATGTCGAAGTGGCTGGCGTGGGCGCCGACAAGCTGATGCAGGCCGCCCACGTGAAGATGGCCGACCTGCTGAAAGTGGACACGCCGATCGCGCGTCTAGACGGCGACGACGTCGTGATGCAGGTGGCCAAACTGACGCCGCCGCCCGCGCTGCATATGACGATCACGCAGATCGAGACGAGCGCGGCGGGCGTGCGCTTCACGCTCGACGACCGGAGCGTGCCCAACATCGTCTGGCCCGCGACGATGCCCGCGCGCGGCATGCTGGTGCAGGGCGGCGACGTCAAATTCATGCGCTCGATGCCGATGAACATCGACATGGCGCTCACGCCGATCGACAACAAAGCACCGTTCGTGCTGGATCTGTATCACTATCGCGAGCAGATGGCGGCCGGTTTTTTCACCTTCGACGAAGCGGGCGCGCTGGACGTGCATCTGCCGTCGTATACGACGCTAGCCAGCGCGGACAAAGACAAGGACTCGCCGACGCAAACCGGCAGCGCGAGCGCGCGTTATAACGACAGCTTCATTCGCGCCCAGCAGGCAGCGCTCGCGCAGGCGCGGCTCGTGTGGCAACGCGTGCCGCAGACCGTGCAAACCGCCGCGGTGGCGCGCGCGATTCCGGTCGGCACACGCGCGGCGTTTTCCGGGCAGCGCATGGCGACGCCGGGTTCGGCGTTCAGCGATGAGCGCCATTCGCCGGGCCCCGCGCCGCTGATTCACGTCGAGAACGTCGACTTCTACGTGGCGGGGCGCATCGGTTTTCATGTGCGTTCGCTGGACGCGCAGATGGTGCCGAAAAAGCCGGGACAACCGGTCGATCTGGACGATCCCGATCAGTACGATATCCGCATTATCGGCGGCGAGGTCGTGGAGCCGTGGCCCGCCATGGCGGCGCTCTTCAACGACTATCTGCTCGACTACGAGCCGCGTTCGCTCAACGACCTGCAGCTGAAACCCGTGGACGGCAAACTCGAAGTGACAGGTGGCATCAAGTTGTGGAATCACTTTCCTGGAGTCTGGCTGCCGACCACGATGAGCGGCACGATCGTCGCCAAAGACGAGCGGCACCTGGTGTACGAACCGACTTCGGTGAAGGTGCTGGGCGTGCCGCAGGCCGGCTTGCTGCGCGCGCTGGATATTCCGCTCGCCTCACTCACGCCGTTCACGCGCAAGGGTGTGGCGCTCAAGGGTAACGAGCTGGTGTTCGATCAGTACACGGTGTTTCCGCCGCCGGTCCTGCAAGGGCGTCTCGCCAGCGCGACGGTTACGGATGAAGGCCTCGTGCTGAAGTTCAAGCGCGATAGCAACGTCGCGGCGGCAAGGCCGCCTGCGGGCGCGGGCAAGAGCTTCGTCTGGATCGAGTCCGGCGACGTGAAGATGTTCAATTCGCTGGTGACGAATACGCGCACGTTCATCGAGGACAGTTCGAACCCCGGCGTCATGAAGTTCGATCTGTACGCTTATCGCAAGGACGTGTCGAAGGGAACCGTGAGGATGGGCGAGGATGGCGGCCTGGATGTCGATCTGGCCGTCAGGAAGTAGCGTGGCTCAACTGGAGCCCGTTTGAAATTGGTTGAAGCCTGCGCGATGCCGTCTTGATGCGCCGCGCAGGCCGCAAGTTCAAGCGTCCTTATTGATGATCCACTCGTGCGCCGGGTCATTGCGGAAATGCCAGGTCCGTTTGCCGCCTGCCATGACGTTCAGATAATACGAGTCATAGCCATACGGCACGACCACGGGGTGATAGCCGCGCGGCACCATGACGACGTCGTGATCCTCCACCGCCATCGACTCGTCGATATCGCGCATGTCGGTGTACACGCGCTGGAACGCAAACCCTTGCGGCGGATCGAGCCGGTGATAGTAAGTCTCTTCGAGCGAACTCTCGTGCGGCACGTTGTCGGTATCGTGCTTATGCGGCGGGTAGCTCGAAGCATGTCCGCCAGGCGTTCTGACTTCCACCACCAACAGTGATTCGGCGGGCTCGGTCTGCGGAAGAATATCGCAGACATATCGCGTATTCAGGCCCTTGCCGCGTGTCGAGCGCTTCATCGAAGCGGGCTCGATCAACCTCGCGGGATACTTGCCTTCGGCAGGCGCGCTCGCCACGCCGATCTCGGCATCGCGGCAAGCGCGAACCGTCGCCCGCACGTTCGGCGGCAGATACACCGCATAAGGCGCGGCGTCCTCGAACACGCTGTCACGCGAGCCGAGGGAACGCCAGGTCGTCTCCGCGGTTTCGATGTCCACTGTGCCGGTGAGCACGACAATGCACACTTCGCGCGTTGACTCGTGCACGTGCACCACTTCGTTCGTGCCGAGGCGGTAAGCGGCAAAACCTACATATCGCCAGCAGGCCGACTCCGGTGTCACTCGCGCGATCGTTTGGCCTTCGCGCTGCGCCTTCACCAACAGACTCATGCTGCCTCCTGCCCGGTCTTGTTCGCGGCGTCGAGCGGTGCATCCACCAATGCGCGCAACGTCTTGTAGCCCTTCTGCGCATACTCGAACGAAGGCGCCACGACAGGGTCCTGTTCGGCTTCGACCACCAGCCAGCCGCGGTAACCGTGCCGCTTCAATCGCTCGATGATCGCCGGGAAATTCACCGCGCCGTCGCCAGGCACCGTGAAGGCGCCGGCGATCACCGCGTCCAGAAAACTCCAGTTGCGATTGCGCGCGAGTTTCATCACGGCGGGGCGCACGTCCTTGCAATGCACGTGGCAGACCCGTGCGATATGTTTGTCGAGCACGGCGAGGGGATCGCCTCCGGCAAACGTGATGTGTCCCGCGTCGAACAGCAGGCCGACGGCGTCACTGGTGCGCGCCATCAACTGATCGACATCGGCAGGCGTCTCGACATAAGCGCCCATGTGATGATGGTACGCGAGCCGCACGCCGCGGCTTAGTGTATAGCGCGCGAATTCGTCGACACGCTCCGCATAAGCGGCCCATTGCGCGTCGCTGAAAAAACGCGGCCGTTGATAAAGCGGCTGCGGCGCGCCCTGAATCGAATCGGCGACCTCGCCGTACACCATCGCGGTCGCGCCGTTTTGCGCGAGCAACTCCAGATGCGGGCCGACGGCGGCGATTTCCTCCGCTACGCTTTGCCGAGCGAGACGTCCGGAATACCAGCCCGAGACCAGCGCGAGATCGTATTGCGCGAGCAGCGTCTTCAGCGCCTGCGGCTCGCGCGGAAACTTGTTGCCCAGTTCGAAGCCTTGATAGCCGATCTGGCGGCCTTCCGTCAGCGCCACCTCGAGCGGCGTCTCGCCGCCGAGCGAAGGCAGATCGTCGTTCATCCACGAGAGCGGATTGATGCCGATACGTACGTCGAAAGCAGTCATGCGGGCGTCCTCATTCGTTGTCGGTGGGGCCGGCGTTTGGCGCGGAGCTGGACGGTTCGGCGCGTGCCGCGAGTTGGGTTTCGTATTTCGCACGGGCGTCGCGTACCGCGGGGCGCGCCGAGACTTCCGGCACGGCCACTTCCCACCACCAGCCGCCGTCGTCCGTGGTGCGGGCAGCGTCGGTATCGATGCTGATGACATAGGTGCGATCGGCCACGCGCGCGCGTTGCAACGCAGCTTCGAGTTCGGCGACGTTCGCCGCGTGTTCGGCCTGCGCGCCCAGGGCGCGCGCATGGGCGGCGAAATCGATCTTGGGTGGGCCGAGCGGGCCCTGCTTGCAGTCTTCGAGCAGGTTGTTGAACGGCGCGCCGCCGCACGCCTGCTGCAAGCGGTTGATGCAACCATAGCCGCGATTGTCGAGCACCACGACGATCAGCTTCGCGCCGATCATCACGGAGGTCGCGATCTCGCTGTTCATCATCAGATAGCTGCCGTCGCCGACCATCACGATCACTTCACGCGCGGGCCGTGCGAGCTTGACGCCGAGTCCGCCGGCGATCTCGTAGCCCATGCACGAATAGCCGTACTCGACGTGATACGAGCCCGGTTTGCCGGCGCGCCACAGTTTATGCAATTCGGCGGGCAGGGTGCCGGCCGCGCAGACGACGATATCGTTCGCCGGCGAGCTTGCGCTCGAACGCTGTATCGCGCCGATTACATCGCCCTCATAAGGCAGCACGCTGTCGCGTTGCGGCGCATGGGTGAGCGTGCTCACCGTATCGCGCCAGCCCGCCGCGAGTTTGTGTGCGCGCGCGGTCCAGGTGCGATCGGCGTGCCAGCCTTGCAGGGGTTCGGCGAGTGCATCGAGCGCAAGCCGCGCGTCGGCTTCGACCACCAGCGCGCGATGCTTGAGGCCGTCGAAAGCATTGACGTTGATGGCAATCACATCGGCTTGCGTGAACAAGGTGTTCGAGCCGGTCGTGAAGTCCTGCAAGCGCGTGCCGATCGCCAGCACGCAATCGGCGTCGTGCGCGAGCGCGTTCGCGGCGGGCGAGCCCGTCACGCCCAGCGCGCCCGCGTTCAACGGATCGTTCCAGGCAAGCGACCCTTTGCCGGCCTGCGTTTCCGCGACCGGAACGCCGTGCGCGGTGGCGAAACGATGCAGTGCATCGGAGGCGCGGCCGTAGAGCACACCGCCGCCCGCGACGATCAACGGCCGCTTGGCCTGCCGCAGACGCGCGAAGGCGGCCTCGATTTCGTCGATGCGCGGCGCGGGCGAATGAAACGTGACGATGTGCGGCTTGAAGAAGTCGACGGGGAAATCCCATGCCTGCGCCTGCACGTCTTGCGGCAACGCGAGCGTGACCGGTCCGCACAAGGCGGCGTCCGTCAGTACGCGCACGGCGCGCGGCAGCGCATTGAGCAATTGCGCCGGATGCACGATGCGGTCGAAGTAGCGCGACACCGGCTTGAGCGCGTCGTTGGCGGAGACGCCGCCGTCGTGGAAGTCTTCGAGCTGCTGCAATACAGGATCGGGTGCGCGCGAGACGAAGATGTCGCCGGGCAACAGCAGCACCGGCAAACGGTTCACGTGGGCCAGCGCCGCCGCGGTCACGAGGTTGGTGGCGCCCGGTCCGATCGACGTCGTGACGGCCATCATGCGGCGGCGGAAATGCGCCTTCGCATAGGCGATCGCGCTGTGCGCCATCGCCTGTTCGTTATGGGCGCGCAGAGTCGGTAATTCGTCGCGGTGCTGATACAGCGCTTCGCCGATCCCCGCCACGTTGCCGTGGCCAAAGATGGCGAACACGCCGCCGAACAGCGGATCGGTACCGTGGCCGTCCTCGGTCGCGACGCGTTGCGCGGCGAGATAGCGGACCAGCGCCTGCGCGGCCGTCAGGCGCACCGTGCCGCCCGAGCCCGTGCGAGCAAGGCTGGCGTCGTTGGCGGACGCCGCGTCGTGATGCATTACGCGCTGATTCATGCGGCCTGCTCCTGATGGACGTGGTGGGTCGCGCCCGGTTGCGTGGCGCTCGCGCCACGTGCTGCGCGCCACGAAGCGATCAACGTTTCGAAGGTGCGGCGCACGCGCGCGATCAATTCGTCGTCGCTGATTTCTCCGGCCAGCCATGCATGGCTCGGTTCGTGGAAGATCGTGCGCCCGACCGTGAAGCCGCGGCATGTCGCCGATTGCGCCGCCGCGCGAAAACCCTCGTTCAACTGTTCGACGGCCGCCGACAAACCGAGCAGGACCACGCCGCGGCAATACGGATCACGCTCGGCGATCAGCGCGTCGACGTTGCGCCATTGCGCGGCGTCCATCGGTTCGAGCTTCCACCACTCGGGATAGATGCCGATGTTATACAGGCGCTTCAATGCGCGATACACGGTGTCCGGCGCTTGCGGCAAATGCGCGTGCTTCGGCGGGATCACTTCGAGCAGCAGTTCATGGCCGCTTGCCTGCGTCGCGTCGTAGAGCGCGCGCAATTGGGCTTCCTGTTCGAGGCGCTGCTCGATGGGTTCGTCGGGATGAAACTGCACGAGGCATTTGACGATATGTTCCTGCGGCCAAGGGATCAGCGTGGTGCCGATCGAACGGCCATGATCGAACACGAGCGGCACCGAGCCCGGCAGTTCCACCGGCCGGCCGATCCACCAGCCGCGGCCGGTGGCCGCGTTCAGCGCGTCCTGGCCGTAGCGGTCGTCGATCAGCACGCCGATGCGGTTTTGCAAACCCAGCGCGCGCTCGGTTTGCGCGACGGCTTCCACGAACAGGCCTTTCAGTTGCGCAATGCGCGCGTCGTCGGCGCCGGTTTGCTGCGCGAGTTCGAAGAACTGGTTGCGGTGGTCGAAGGCGAAGCCGAGCACTTCGTCCCATTGCTTGCGGGCCGGCGAGACGCGATGCAGTCGTGCGAGGCGCGCGTCGCGATCCGGGCGGCGCATGCGCTGCGGATCGGCTTTGGCTTCGCGCAGGAAGTAGTCGAGTTCGGCGGGCGTCGGCATGGCCGGTGCGCAGCCGTGACGTGACACGACCAGCGCGCCGCTCGCGTTCGCGGCGCGTGCGCACGCTTCGAGCGGTTGATCGCGCAACCAGCCGGAGAGAAAGCCCGAAGCGAACGCGTCGCCGGCGCCGAGCACGTTCAGCACTTCGACTTCCACGCCGCCTTGAATCGGCACGTCGTCGAGCGAGGCCGGCACCGCGCCGTCGATAATCTGACAGCCCAGCGGTCCGCGCTTGAGCACCAGCGTGGCCGGCGTGACGGCGCGCACCATCGCGAGTGCGTCGACCAGTTCGGTCTTGCCGCCGGCAATACGGAATTCTTCCTCGGTGCCGATCACCAGATCGAACAGCGGCAGAATGCGCTGCAAATGCGCGGTGACGCCTTCGCTCGCGACGAAACGCGTTTCACCGTCGGCTTTGCCGGTGAGACCCCACAAGACCGGACGGTAGTCGATATCGAGCACGGTGCGCACCTGGTTGCGGCGTGCGTAATCCAGCGCGCGGCGGCTCGTGCGGTTCACCTGCTCGGCGGAAAAGTGCGTGCCGGTAATCAGCAGCGCTTTCGACGACGCGATGAAAGCCTCGTCGAAATCCGCTTCATCCACTGCCATATCCGCGCAGTTCTCGCGGTAGAAAATCAGCGGGAACGTGTCGCGGTCTTTCAGGCCGAGCAGCACGAGGGCGGTCAGGCGCTCCTGGTCGATACGCACGTGGCTGACGTCGCAGCCCTCTTTGGTAAGCGTCTCCGTGAGAAAGCGGCCCATATGATCGTTGCCGACGCGTGCCAGCATCGCTGACGCGAGACCGAGGCGCGCGCAACCGAACGCGATATTCGCCGACGATCCGCCGAGATACTTCGCGAAGCTCGACACGTCTTCGAGCCGCGCGCCGACCTGCTGCGCGTACAGATCGACGGCGAGGCGCCCGAGGCAGACGATGTCGCGGCTGCGGCCCGGCGCGAAGCGGCTGGCCGCCGTCGCCGGGGCGGACGTGTTTGCGCTGGATGTGCTGGAATGATCCATGAAGTTTCCTGAATAGCTGAGCGCGGTGGCCGGCGCAGCGGCGCCGGTTCCTCGCGCGAATGAATCAGATCGTCGCGCCTTCGAGTTCGCCGATCATCTTCTGCATCTCGGCGCCGCCGGCCATCATGTCGAGCACTTCGTCCTTGCTGATGGTTTCCTTGGTGAACGTGCCGAGCGATTTGCCGCGATTGAGCACCGTGAACGAATCGCCGATCGGATACGCGTGATGCACGTTGTGCGTGATGAAGATCACGGAGATGCCTTTCGCGCGCGCCTTGTGGATCAGCTTCAGCACATTGAAGCTCTGCTTCACGCCGAGCGCGGCAGTCGGTTCGTCGAGAATCAGCACGCGTGCGCCGAAGTGAATCGCCCGCGCGATGGCCAGACACTGTTTCTCTCCGCCGGACATGGTGCCGATCGGCTGATGCGGGTCGCGCACGTTGATGCCCATTTCCGCGAGCTTGTCGCGCGCGGTGGTGGCGCTCGTTTCCAGGTCCATTACGCTCAGGAAGCCGAACAGTTTCTTTTGCGGCTCGCGTCCCATGAAGAAGTTGCGTGCGACGGAGAGTAGCGGCACCAGCGCCAGATCCTGATAGACGGTGGCGATGCCCAGGTCGAGCGCGTCTTTCGGCGACTCGAACAACACCGGTTTGCCATCCACCAGATACTGGCCGGAAGAGGGCTGATGCACGCCGGCGAGCGTCTTGATCAGTGTCGACTTGCCCGCGCCGTTGTCGCCGAGCAGGCAATGCACTTCGCCGCGTCGCAGACGCAAGGTCACGCCGCTCAGCGCGATCACCTTGCCAAAGTATTTGTTGACGTTTTCGAGCGCGAGGATCACGTCGTCCTCGCGAGCGCTCGCGCTGCCCACGGCATTCGCTACGGTATTCGTATCGGACATGGTCGTCTCCTCGTTACGCCTGCGAGACGCGGCGGCGCACATAGTGATTGAACAGCACGGCGATCAGCAGCATCACGCCGAGGAACACGCGGAACCAGTCGGAACTGACGTTCGTGTAGGTAATGCCGATCTGCACCACGCCAAAGATCAACGCGCCGAAACACGCGCCGACCACCGATCCGTAGCCGCCCGTCAGCAACGTGCCGCCGATCACCGCGGCGATGATCGCTTCGAACTCCTTCTGCAAGCCCCGGTCGGCGGCAGCCGAGCCGATATCGCACACCTGCAGCACCGCGAACAGGCACGAGCAGAACGCGGTCAACACGAACAGCGAAATCTTCACGCGACGCACCGGCACGCCGACGTTCTTGGCGGCGTTGGCGTCGCCGCCTACCGCGAGAATCCAGTTGCCGGCGCGTGTTTTCGCCAGCACGAACGCGCAGACCGCGGCGAGTCCGAGCCACCACAGAATCACCTTCGGAATGCCCGGCACGAGCGCGTGGCCGTTATCGAGCAGCGTGCCGATGCCGTGATGCGCGAGCATCGTGAAGAGACCGTTCAGCGCGACGCCGTGAAACAGCGTGTTCGCAAGCCAATCCTGTTGCGCGAGATCGCCGACGCCGGAGACGATGGTGCGGTCCGCGAACATGATCGACAGCGCGAGCGTGAGGCCGCGCAAGATAAACAGGAACGCGAGCGTGACGATGAACGAGGGCAGGCGCGTACGCATGACCAGATAGCCGTTCAGCGCGCCGAGCAGCATGGAACCGGCAAACGCGAACAGAATGGCGAGGGAAATCGGCCAGTGAAAATAGACAGACGGAATCGCGACCATCATGCCGGCGAAACCGATCATCGAACCGATCGACAGATCGAACTCGCCGGCGATCATCAACAGACACGCGCCCACGGCGAGAATGCCCAGATACGCGGACACCTGCGACCAGTTCATCACGCCGTCGAGATTGAACATGCCGGAGTTGCCGGCCGTCAGCGCGAAAACGAGAAACACCAGTACCGCGCCGGAAATCGCGGCGAATTCGGGGCGGTTCAGCACATGGCCGAACCTGGATTCCTTGCGCAGCCGTTCATCCGAATCGGGCAGCGGCGGGGCTGCCTCAGTAGTCGTCTTGACGTGCGGTGGGAAGTGTTTGCCGGCTACACCCATGATGTCTCCTTGGAACCCGGTTGTGCCTGCCTCGCGCGGGGATGAATTGCGAGAACGACAGCCGGTGAAATGCGCGGTGGCGGCGGGCGGCCCGTCCGGTATCGAAACGGTGCCCGCCGTGCGCGTGACTAACTAGAGAAAAGAATCAGCGGTACTGCCCTGCGTACTTGATGACCTTGTCGAGGTTTTCCTTGGTGATGAAGCCCGGGCCCGAACGGATATTCTTCGGGCCGTAGGACGGCGCGAGACCGTAGGTGGCAAGCCGTTCCTTGAACTTCGGATTCGCCTCGAGAATCTTGCGGATCTTCGCGGGATCGGTGGTGTGCTCTTTCTTCACGATCGCCAGCACGGCCACGGGGATATAACCTTGCAGGTACGGCTGCTGGTCGATCGCGAACTGGATCGTGCCGTTCTGGATCGCTTTGGCGATGTCGTCGGAGAAGTCGAACGTGCAGAAGTAGATCTTGCCCGCCAGACCCATTTGCGTGACCGCTTTCAGTGTGGCCGAAGCCGGGGTCGGTCCGAGCGTCAGGATTGCACCGGTGTTCGGGTGATTACGCAGATACGCGCTGACCTTCGATTGAATTTCGGTCGGGTCCTGGCCGGAGTCGATGGTGGACGACTTGTAATCGACGCCGATCGCCTCGGCAAAACCGCGGCAACGGTCGAACGACACGGTGTTGGTGGCGAGGTGATTCACGCACAGGAACGACTTCACGCCTGCTGCCTTGGCTTTCTCACCGGCGGCTTTGCCGGCCACGTATTCGGGCTGGCCCACGTGCATGATCGCGCCGAGTTGCGCGCTCTGTTCCTCCGTGCCGGAATTGATCGTGACGAGCGGAATCTTCTTCGCGGTGACTTTGTTGATCGAGCTCTTCAGCACGTCGAAGTCGGCGATGGTGACGATCACGCCGTCGTAGTTGCGCGCGGCGGCCTGCTCGACCAGACGCGCCATATCGGCAATGTCGCCGTTCGGCGGATTGCGATAGTCGGTCTCGACGTTGAAGTCCTCGTCGGCCTGTTTGATGGCGTTCTTGATGGTGTTCCACCACGAATCCGAATCCGGCGCGTGGCTGATCAGCACGAAGTGTGCGTCAGCCGCGCGGGCGGCCGAGGCCGCGCCGAATCCCGTCGCCAACGTCAATGCCGTCACCAGAATCCTGAGCGTAGCCTTGCCCTTGCAAAGTCTCATTGTCTCCACCTTTCTCGGTATGTCGTTTTTGAAGGGAGCGTCTGGCGGGCGGCTTTTCATCCGCATACGGCCCGGGTGTGTCCACCAAAGCACCATCGCTCACGACCAAGATTAGGCCATCTTCCGAGGCGTTGCAATGAAAATTTCATTACAAATAAAAATGGAAAATACGTTCCATTTGCTTCGGCGGCTGCCTATAATCGGCAGCGTCAGGAGGCCGTGTGGCGGGCGTGACGAGCCGCTGCCGCACTGCAATAAAGCACCCGAGAGAGAGCCATGGCGGAAGAGAGCACCGAGGAATTGCCAAGTGTCGAAGAATTGATGCAGCGCATCGCGGAAAACTACGATGCATTGCCGCGTCAGTTGAAGAATGTCGCGACCTATATCGAGCAGCACCGTTCGAGCGTGATGGTGGATCGCACCAGCGACATCGCCGCGAGTTGCGGCGTGCATCCGTCGGCCGTGGTGCGTTTTGCGCAGCGCTTCGGCTTTTCCGGATTCTCTGATCTGCAGGCGGTATTTCGGCAGGCTTACACCGGACAGGGCAGTTCGTCGCCGAGTTATCAGCAGCGGATTCGCAAGCTGATCGACGAAAAGCCGGGCGCGCTGTCCGGCGGTTCAGTGGCGCGTGAATTCATCGCGGCCTCGCGCGGCGGTCTCGAAGAACTCGAAGCAGGGCTCGACGACAAGCAGTTCGACGCCGCGGTGAAGATGCTGCAGCAGGCCGACAACATTTACGTGATCGGCGTGCGGCGTTCGTTTCCGGTGGCGAGCTATATCGTTTATGCGTTGCAGCACACGCCCAAGCGCGTGCATCTGGTGTCCGGTTTCGGCGGCATGTACCGCGAACAGATTCGCAGCGTGAAAAAGGGCGACGTGGTGATTGCGATCAGCTTCGCGCCCTATGGAAAGGAAACGCAGTATTGCTTGCGTGTTGCGCATCATCACCAGGCCAAGACGCTCGTTATTACGGATAGCCAACTATCTCCGCTCGCACGTTACGCCACCACGCAATTGTATGTAAAAGAGGGCAGCGCGTTCGCGTTCCGCTCGCTGACCAGCACGATCTGCTTGTGCCAGGCGTTGTTCATCGCGCTTGCGTACAAGCTCGAATTGAATGTTGAAGAATCCAAAGACACCGGAGGATACGATGACTGATGGGGCAAAGACGATCGACGTGGCCATATTCGGCGCGGGGCGCATCGGCAAGATTCATGCGGCGAATCTCGCGCGGCAGCCGGGCGTGCGGCTCAAGTACGTGGTCGACGTGAATCGCGAGGCGGCCGCCGCGCTCGCCGCCGAGCACGGCGCGCAGGTCGCGGATATCGACGGCGCGATGGGTGATGCGTCCGTTGGCGCGACCGTGATCTGTTCGAGCACGGACACGCATGCGGATCTGATCATGCAATCCGCGGCGCAGAAGAAGCATGTGTTCTGCGAGAAGCCGGTCGATCTGACGCTGGCGCGCGCGCAGGCTTGCGCGGACGCGGTCGAGCGCGCGGGCGTGGTATGCATGATCGGTTTTCAGCGCCGCTTCGACCCGACCTTCTCGGCGCTGAAGGCACGTCTGGACGCCGGCGAAATCGGCACGCCGGAAATGCTGGTGGTGACGAGCCGCGATCCGGGTGCGCCGCCGGTCGAGTACATCCGGCATTCGGGCGGCATCTTCAAGGACATGCTGATTCACGACTTCGACATTTTTCGCTGGATTCTCGACGACGAGGCCGACACGCTGCATGCCACCGGCAGTTGTCTGAGCGACCCGGCGATCGCCGATGCGGGCGATATCGATTCGACCGCTGTGACGATCCGCACGAAGCGCGGCCGCCTGTGCCAGATCAACACCGCGCGCCGCGCCGCGTACGGCTATGACCAGCGCTTCGAGGTGCTGGGCAGCGCCGGCATGCTGCAGGCGGGCAACGTGCGGCCCACGGAAGTGACGGCGTACTCGAAAACCGAGGTGTCGAGCGATGTGCCCGAGGCGTTTTTCCTTGAACGTTATCGTTCCGCTTACGCGCATGAAATCGCGCATTTCTTCGATGCCGTGACGCACGGCAAGCCGGTGCGCACCACGGTGGCGGACGGCCTGAAAGCGCTTGAACTCGCCGAGGCCGCGAGCCGTTCGTGGCGCGAGGGCCGCGTGGTCAAACTGGGCGAGGCGTTGTGATGACGGCGGCCGCGGCACGGCTTCGGGTAGGCGTGGTCGGACTCGGGCGTCTCGGCAAGCGGCATGCGGAAAATCTGGCGTATCGCGTGCCGGGCGCGGCGGTCGTGGCGGCTTGTAGTCCTGTGGAAGAGGAGCGCGCGTGGGCGCGTGAAGCGTTGCCCGCGCCGCGGCTGTACGACGATTACGCGGAGTTGCTCGCCGATCGGGAGGTGGATGCGGTCTGGTTGGTCACGCCGTCTTCGTTGCACGCGCAGCAGATCGTCGATGCGTTGCGTGCGGGCAAACATGTGTTTTGCGAGAAGCCTTTGTCGCTGGATCTGGCGGAGTGCGAGCGGGTGCTGGCCGAGTCGGCGCGCTATCCGCATTTGCAGGCGACGATCGGCTTCATGCGGCGCTTCGATCCGAGCTATAAGGACGCGTTCGAGAAGATCGAAGCGGGCAAGATCGGCCGGCCGTTTCTGGTGCGCTCGCAGACTGCCGATAAGAACGATAGCGACGGTTTTTTTGTGCGCTTTGCGGCGACGTCTGGCGGCATCTTTCTCGATTGCACCGTGCACGATATCGATGTGGCGCGGTGGTTATTGGGTCGGCCACGGGCCAAACGTGTGTTTGCGGCAGGTGTTGCCGCGATGCACGAAGGGCTGCGTGAGTTCGGCGATGTCGATAACGGTGTGGCGATCTGCGAGTTCGAAGACGGCAAGCTGGCCATGTTTTATGCGTCACGGACGCAGGCGCACGGAAATGATACGCATAGCGAAGTGATTGGTACTGATGGGGCGCTGGCTATTGGCCATAATCCGCGTGCGAATCGCGTCGAGATTTATGACGCCACCGGGATCCGGAACGAATGTACGGCGAATTTTTTTGATCGGTTCGAGGATGCGTTTTTGTTGGAGGCGCGGGCGTTTGTCGCTGCCGTGCGGGGTGGGGCTGGTTCTGCGGCTGCGCAGGCCGGGGCTTCGCTTGCCGATGCTTTGGAGGCTACGCGGATTGGGGTGGCGTTGAGGGAGTCGTTGTTGAGCGGGGAGGCGGTTGGGTTGTAGGGTTTTTGGGGTTTTGGCCTTTCCTTGATTTGTTGGTGGTG
>NZ_JARESX010000054.1:0-47571 GCF_046026435.1 Paraburkholderia sp. RL17-381-BIF-C
CCGCCAGGCGTGAGCGCCGCGCATCTGGCCGCCGTCACGCTCGCCTGCGCGTGCGCGGCGGGCGCGGTCCTCGGCATCGGCTACACCGCGCTCGCCGGTGTGCTGATCGGACGGTTCTTCAAACGCGCGGTGTCCGAGCCGACCGACTTCGTGCCGGTCACCATCGTCAAACCGCTGCACGGCAACGAGTGGGCGCTGCTCGACAATCTCTCGAGCTTCTGCCGGCAGAACTATCCGGGGCCCGTGCAGTTTCTGTTCGGCGTGCACGACTGCGCCGATCCCGCGCTGCAAGCCGTCGACGAGTTGCGGCGCCTGCATCCCGAAGCGGACATCACCGTAGTGGCCGATGCGCGCCTCTATGGGCCGAACCGCAAGATCAGCAACATCCTCAATATGCTGCCGCAAGCGCGGCACGACGTGCTCGTCTTCGCCGACAGCGACGTGAGCGTCGGAGCGGACTATCTGCGCCACGTGATCGGCGAACTGCAGAAGCCCGGCGTGGGGCTCGTCACCTGTGCGTATCGCGGACAGCCCGATCCCGGTTTCTGGCCGCGCCTGTCGGCCAAGGCGACCAACTATCAGTTCCTGCCAGGCGTCGTGACGGGCCTCGCGCTCGGGCTCGCGCGCCCGTGCTTCGGCCAGACGATCGCGATGCGGCGCGATACGCTCGACAACATCGGCGGCCTGACGCCGTTCGTGCGGCATCTGGCGGAAGATCACGCAATCGGTGAAGCGGTGCGGCTGACCGGCGAGAAGGTGGTGATTCCGCCGTTCACCATCTCGCATGCCTGCGTCGAATCGAGCGCGGCACAGTTGATCGAGCACGAGTTGCGCTGGAGCCGCACGATCCGCCGCATCGATCCGCTCGGCCATCTTGGCTCGGCACTGGTTCATCCGTTCGCGTTCGCATTGCTCGCGGTTATCTTCTCGGCGGGCGGCTGGTGGGCGTGGTCGCTCGCGCTGGCCGCCGTCGGCGCGCGGCTTGCCCTGAAGCTGCTGTCCGATCGCGCGTTGAAGCAGGCGCATCGTGACCTGTGGCTGCTGCCAATATGGGATATCGTATCGTTTGCGATTTTCGTCGCGAGCTTCTGGTCGTCGCGCGTGATCTGGCGAGGCTTCAGCTTCAAGGTGGACGGCGACGGCCTGTTGTCGGCGGCGCAGGACGAATGACGGACGAAGGGCAGCCTGGATCGGCAATGATGAGTCGTATTTTCGAAGCAGCTTTCAAACGCGAAGCAACGCGCCAGAAGCGCGCGTACGAGGTGGGCGCGTGATGAAACACCTCGGCCGCGTCGCCGCGCTAGTTGGCCTGCTGGTCTCGCTCTGGCTCGTCTGGCAGGATAATCCCGCCGCCGTGCTCGGCGCGCTGCGCGCGGCCGGCGTAGGACTGCTGCTGGCCGCGCTCGCCCACGTGCTGCCGATGCTCGCCAATGCCTGCGACTGGCGTTCGTTGATTCGCGGCGCGAACCGTCCGGGCGTGTTCCAGATGCTGCACCTCGTGTGGGTGCGCGAATCGGTCAACAGCATGCTGCCGGTGGCGCGCATCGGCGGCGAAGTAGTGTCATTTCGCATGCTCAGGCGTTGGGGCGTGCGGCCGTCCACGGCGGTGGGCAGCATCATTGTCGACATGCAGCTCACGGTGATCAGCCAGTTGCTCTTCACGATGGTCGGCATCGGCTTCCTGTTCGCGCATGCGCATTCCGATACGCTGCGGCTCGCCGGACAACTGGCATGGGGCGTGGTGGTGCTCACGCCGCTCCTCGTGCTGTTCTCGCTCGTGCAGCACGCCAGTCCGTTCGAGCGCATCACGCGTACACTCAATCATATGACGAGCGGCAAGCTCGCCGCGCTGGTCGGACAGTCGGCGCAGATCGATCAGGCCATCAAGCTGATCTGGCGCAGGCGTGGCGTGGTGGTGCGTTATCTGTTTTTCTGGCAACCGTTGCAGTGTTTCCTCACGTCGCTGGAAATCTGGCTCGCGCTGTACTTTCTCGGCGTGCACGTCACGCTCGTCGAAGCGGTGGTGATCGAATCGCTGATCCAGGCGATCAGCAGCGCGGCCTTCTTCGTGCCGGGCGGGCTCGGCGTGCAGGAGGGCGGCTTCATTCTGATCGGCGGCGCGCTTGGCCTCGATCCCTCCACCTGTCTCGCGCTGGCCGGCGCACGGCGCATTCGCGACCTCGTGATGTTCGTGCCGGGGCTGGTTGCGTGGCAGTTCGCGGAGTCGTCGAATCGGGCGCCGCAGCGAGCCTTCGAGCGCGCACCTTAGCGAGACGAACGGACAGGGCGCGCGGACGGCGTGGCGCGTATAGCGAGCAACTGCGGGTGAGGGGGAGGGCGCGCCGTCAGTTCGCGTCGCGATCTTCTCAGCTCACCTGAGCATAGGCGGGAAACGACACCTCGACCGTGAGGCCTCGTTCGCCGATGCCCGCACCCAGACGCAGGCTCGCGCCGAAGTGCTCCGCGATCCGCGCGACGATCGACAGTCCCAGCCCGCTGCCGGTGGCCTGATTGCCGGTGGCGCGAAAGAAACGATTCGTCAGACGGTCGAGATCGTCGGGCGCGACGCCGGGGCCGTCGTCGCGTACGCTCACCTGCACGCGGTCTTCGGCGTGCTGCACGGCCACTTCTATGTTGCCGCCGGCTCGGCCGTACTTGATCGCGTTATCGAGCAGATTGTCGAGCAGGATGCCGATCAGCACGGGCTCCGCGTTGATCTCGGCGCGCATGTCGCCCTTCAGCATGACGTGAATGTTTTTCTGCTGGGCGTTGCGCTCGTTGGCGAGCAGCGCGTCTTTTGCCACCGCGGCGGGTTTGAGCGGCGCCGTCGACATGGTTTCGTGCGCGTCCAGACGCGCGAGCAGCAGCAATTGCTCCGCGAGCCGCGCGCTGCGATCGACGCCTTGCACCACGCGTTCCATTGCCAGCCGTTGCCGCGCCCCGTCCGTTTCGGCCAGTGCGACCTGTGCCTGCACCTTGATCGCGGCCAGCGGCGTTTTGAGTTCATGAGAGGCGTCGGCGGTGAACGCGCGCTCGCGCTCCAACGAGTGCAGCAAACGCGACAGCAGCAGATTGATCGCATCGACGAGCGGTCGCACCTCGGTCGGCGCGCGGCCGATATCGACCGGTTCCAGCCGGTTCACGCCGCGCGTACGGATCGCACCCGAGAGCACCCGGAGCGGCGCGAGGCTCCAGCCGATGCTGAACCACACCAGCACCGCCAGCACCGGCAGCGCGATCAGCGTGGGGCGGGCGATCCGGCTCGCGACGCCGCTCACCAGGTCGCTGCGCGTGTTGGCCGGTTCGAAGACGCGCACGGTGTGGCCGAGCAGCGTGTCGCGCAAGGTGAACGAGTGATACATCTGGCCGCCGAGCGTGATGTCCCGCGCGCCGCTCGCGGCCGGCACCGGAAGATCCCATGCGTTGAGCGCGCGCAATTGCGGGCTGCCCGCCAGCACTTCGCCGTTCGCGCCGCGCACCTGAAAGAGGGCGTCGCGGGGCAGCGAATCGTCGTCGTCACTGTCGTTGGCGCCGGGATCACCGCCTTTTTCTTCTTCGCGCACGTCGATGCGCGCGTTGGCGAGCGTGGTCAGATTGCGCTCATCGAGCAGCGCGAGAATCTGCGCGAGTTCGGCGAGCCGCGCCCCTTCCCATTCGCTCACTTCGCGGACGGCCTGGCGATAGCTCGACACGAGCGCAATGCCCCACATCAGCACGATGCTCGCGAGAACCAGCAGCACGAGCCGCCGGCGGATCGACGCGCCCATCATTCTTTCTCCACCACGTAGCCGATATTGCGCACCGTCTTGATCAGCTTCGCGCCGAGCTTCTTGCGCAGATTGGACACGTGCACCTCGATCGCGTTGCTCTCGATTTCTTCCTGCCAGCCATACAGGCTTTCTTCAAGACGCGAGCGCGACTGCGGTATGCCCTGGTTGGTCAGCAACTGCATCAGGATGGCCCATTCGCGCGAGGTGAGCGGCACGCGTTTCGCGCCCACTTCGACGGTTTGAGCGGCCGGATTGACCGTCAGGTCCTGATAGCGGATCTGCTCGACGCTGCGGCCTTGCGCACGGCGCAGCAGAGCCCGGCAGCGCGCGATCAGCTCGGTCAGGTCGAAAGGCTTGCCCACGTAGTCGTCGGCACCCGCTTCGAGGCCATCGACCCGATCGACCACCGTGCCGCGCGCGGTCAGGACCAGCACCGGCACGTGCTTGCCCGAATCGCGCAGCCGTTTGAGCAGATCCATGCCCGATACGCGCGGTAACCCGAGATCGAGCACCACCAGCGCGTACGCGGTGGTGTCGAGCGCGAGACCGGCCTTGTGGCCGTCGCGGGCCCAGTCGACGGTGAAGCCGGCTTGGCGCAGTCCTGCTTCGACACCGCAGCCGATCAGATCGTCGTCTTCTACGAGGAGTACGCGCATGGGTCCATTCGTTCCATTCGATGTTTTTTGCATGGCGGCCGGCAGGTCAGGTGTCGAACCGCAGCCCGAAGTTTAACCATGCTGTTCATAACACGCTTTATACGCCTTCTTCCTTAAGGTTTCCTTCAGCTTGAATCGCTACTATCGGCCATCAACAGAACCTTGCCGCGGCGCCATTGCAAGCACGCGGTCTCGCGTCTGTTGCAACGTCTTTGCAGTTCAATCGTAGGCATCTCGATGGAATGGACGGTCGGCCGTTTTTCGGGCCGACGGGTCGCGCCGAGGCAAGGCGCCAGGCATTTCGTCAGGCAACGAGACCGAGTCATGAAGCCAGTCACCGTCGATATGCTGCGCGCCCACCTGCTGGTGGCTTCGCTTACGGCCATGGGCGCGGAGTTGCTCGTGTGCCTCGGGCTGCTGGTGTGGCCGGTTTCGGAGCACGCCTTCGGTTCCACGCCGTTCCGGCTTTTGGCCGTGGCGGTGATTGTCAGCGGTGTGATCGTCACGCGCCAGTTCGCGCACGCCGCTTTCGACTTCGCTCTGCAGGGTCATTACGCCACAGGCGCCGGCCGGCCCGCACGGTCTGTCGCGGTCGCCTCGAACTGTCCGCGGCGCTGGCTCGTGATTCTTCATCTGCGCCTGACCGGCAGACCGTTCGTGCTCGCCGAGCATTGACGGAATGGGACGATGGCGGCGCACGCATTAACAGCATGCCAATGGGTCCTGCTCGGCGGATGCGTCGGCGCTTCGCTGTACGCGCTGCTGGCGGCGGTTGCGATGCCGTTTTTCGCCTCTCGCCGGCGCGTAGCGGGTAGTCCTGCTCAAGGCGCTTCGCGCAACTCGCATGCGTTGTATCCCTTCAAACATGTCGGTGTCAGCGTGCTCAAGCCGCTGTGCGGCGCAGAGCCACGGCTCTACGAAAATCTGCGGACCTTCTGCGAGCAGCGCCATGGATACTTCCAGCTGGTGCTCGGCGTGTCCTCGCCCGACGACCCGGCCATTGCCGTGGTCCGCCGGCTTCAGGCGGCCTATCCATTGCACGACATCGAACTCGCGATCGATACGCGCGTGCACGGCAGCAATCTCAAGGTCAGCAATCTGATCAACATGGCGGAGCGGGCCCGCCATGAGGTGATCGTGATCGCCGATAGCGACATTGCCGTCGAAGACCATTATCTAGACAGCGTGGCCGCGCCGCTCGCGGATCCGCGCGTGGGCGTGGTCACGTGTCTTTACGTGGCCCAAGGTGTCGGAGGTTTCTGGCCGCGCGTGGGCGCGCTCTTCATCAACGAATGGTTCGCGCCGTCGGTGCGTGTCGCGCACGCGGCCGGTTCGCGCAGTTTCGGCTTCGGAGCGACGCTCGCTTTGCGGCGCGCGACGCTCGAGCGCATCGGCGGTTTCGAGGTGCTGAAAAACTGTCTCGCGGACGATTACTGGCTGGCCGAACACGTGCGCGCCCTCGGGCTGCAAACCGTACTCTCGCGCGTGATCGTGGCCACCGACGTGATCGAGCCGACGTTCTCCGCCCTGTGGCAGCGCGAAACGCGCTGGCTGCGCACGATCCGCTCGGTGAACCCGCTCGGCTTCGCGTTCCTCTTCATCACCTTTCCCACGCCCTGGCTGCTGACCGGCGCGTGGCTCACCGCCAGCCTTGCTGCGAATACGTCCCATGCGGCCCACGTGTGGGCCGAACTCACGTGCGCAACCAGCACGACGATCGGCCTCGCTGCCCGTCTGCTGTTGCATTGGCGCTCCGCGCGTCATGGGCGTACTTTCTGGCGTGATCTGCCGCTCGTGCCCTTGCGCGATGCCTTGCTGGCGTTGCAGTGGCTGGCGGGCGCGTTCGGCTCGCACGTGGTGTGGCGCGGTGCGCGCGTGCCCGTCGAGACTTCCACGTCGAGGGCGGCACGCGGCGGCGCGATGAACGTGATGGATGTCGCGGAGGCGTCCGATGGTCGCTAAGCCGCGCGGACTCATCGTGACCGCCGACGATTTCGGACTGCACGCGCGCGTGAACGAGGCGGTCGAGCGCGCGCATCGCGACGGCGTGCTCAGCGCCGCGAGCCTGATGGTCGGCGCGCCGGCCGCCGGCGACGCGGTGGCGCGCGCCCGTGCGTTGCCGCAACTGCGGGTCGGTTTGCATCTGGTGCTGGCTGACGGCGTCGCGAGCGCGCCGCGCGAGCGGATTGCGGCTTTGGTCGACGAACATGGCCGCTTTGGCAGCAACATGGTGTGGGACGGCGTGAGGTTCTTTTTCTTGCCGCACGTGCGCAAGCAGCTTGCGCGGGAAGTTCGCGCGCAGTTCGAGGCCTTCGCGAACACCGGTCTGACGCTCGATCATGTCAACACCCACAAGCACTTTCATTTGCACCCGACGGTGCTCGGGCTGATTCTGGACATCGGCCGCGAATACGGAATGAAGGCCATGCGCTTGCCGTTCGAGGCGAATGCGCCGCCATGGTTGCGGCCGTGGATCGCGCGGGTCGAGGCGCGTCTGGATCGCGCGGGCATCGCGCATAACGATTATGTGGTGGGGATCGCGGATAGCGGGCGGATGGACGAGGCGGCGTGGCTTGCGGCGCTCGCCGATCTGCCGCATGGGGTGGGGGAGATTTATTGCCATCCGGCGGTGGCGGGCGAGCGGGCGTTGAGCGACGGCATGCGCGATTACCGGCACGAGGCGGAATTGCAAGCGCTGTTGTCGGCGAAGGTTGCCATGGCGATTCGCGCGGCGGGAGTGCGGGTCGGCGGGTTTGGGGATGTGCTGGCCGGGTAGTTTTGCGGTCGGCGCCGGCGCTAGAGGGCCTAATGTTTCCCGGACGAAAGCGCCATAGGTGGCTCGCTCGACGCATCTCCAGACGGGGGACTCAGCGTCGCGTCCAGTTCCGACGCGCTCGACACCTGGCGCAATTCATCGGCGATGATCGACACGAGCGCATCCGCCGCGGCGCTCAACGGGCGTCGCGGATGGGTCACGCACACGATATGCCGCACGATGCGCGGCGCGAGAATGGGGTAGGCGCGCAGGCTGCCATGGCGCACCCCGCGCTGCACGGCGATACGCGGCAGAATGGTCGCGAAATGGGTACTCTCCACCAGTTTCACTATCGTGCTCAGCACGTCGATCTCGAAGCGCGGCGCGAGCAGCACGTCTTCATGCTGTGCAGCCGTATCGAGCACGCCCCGCAAGCCATGACGCTTGGTCGGCAGCACCAGTTCCAGTTCCGGCAGTTGCGCGAGTTCGATCGCGTGCGGCAACTCGGGTCCGTGCGCGGCGCTCGTCACCAGCACCATTTCCTCGTCGAGCAAGGGCTGCGCGTCGAGTGAGAGACGTGCGCGCGGTTTGTTGATCAGCGCCGCGTCGAGCTGGCCGCCCGCCACCCAGTCGATGAAAGTCGCGCTGTAGCCGTCCGCCACGGTCACTTCGACATGGGGGTAACGCGCGTGGAAACGCGACAGCGCATCGGCCAGCACGCTTTCCGTCACCGATGCGATCAGCCCGATCGACACATGCCCGGTCACCACCTCGTCGCGCTGCACGAGTTGCTGACGGGCGTGCGCGAGATCGCGCATGATCGGCAGAAACAGCCGGTACATCAGCCGGCCGGCCGCTGTCGGCGCCATGCCGTGCGCGTTGCGCTCGAAGAGCTGCTGGTGCAGTTCGTCCTCGAGTTTGGCGATCTGCATGCTGAGCGCGGGCTGCACGATGTTCAGGCGTTTTGCCGCCCGCGTGACCGAACCGTCCTCGAAGAGCGCGATGAAATACTGGATTTGCCTGAGGTCCATGTTGGTATGAATAAAACATCAGCAAACGTAATGAGAACGGCGCGCCGTATCAGATGAAAACGGGAGCCGCGCGCCACCAATGCCTGCAAAGCGTGGCTGCGGCCCTCCGCCATGGTCGGCGACCCGCGCGGTGGCTCGCGGTCTCCATTGATATCCTGCCTACAATTGCCTGTCATTGGTGCTAACACGCATATCATCAGGAATGATCCAGCGCATCAATAATCAATATTAGAAGTTATAAGCCGATCTCGTTACGCTTCCGTCATCAACTGGCCGTCCGGTTCGGACATGAAGCCGGGGCACGGATGGAGACGTAAATGAATACTCGCGATGCCGCATCGCCCGGCACTTTCCACCTGAGGTGGGGCCGCCCGTCGGGCGTGCTCACGCTGCGTGACTGGCTGGCGCACCTGGCGCACACAGGCCGGCTGGCCACGATCGACCAACCGGTTGCGCTCGAACACGAACTCGCCGCGATTGCGAAGTGCCTCGACGGCACGCAAGCAGCTTTCTTCACAAAGCCGGGCGCTCACGACGTGCCGGTGGTCAGCGGTTTCATGTCGCGCCGCGGCTGGATCGCCGAAGCAATGGGCGTGGCCGAGGCCGATCTGCTCGCGCGCTTTCGCGACGCGGCCGATCAACCGGTTGCCTCGAAGGAAATTCCACGCGCCGAGGCGCCCTGCCAGCAGGTCGTGCATACCAGCGGCATCGACCTTCACCAGCTGCTGCCGATTCCCACGCACAGCGAACACGACAACGGGCCGTATATCACCGCCGGTCTCGTGATTGCGCGTAATCCGCGTACCGGCGTGCAGAACGTGTCGATCAACCGCATTCAGGTGCATGGGCCGGACCGCATGGCGATCCTGCTGCTGCCGCGCCACTTGTACGCCTTCCAGAAAGCCGCGGAAGAAGCGGGTGAGGCGCTCGACGTCGCCATCGCGATCGGCGTCGATCCGCTGACGATGCTCGCTTCGCAAGCCATCTCCCCAATCGATTCCGACGAGCTCGAAATCGCCGGCGCACTGCATGGCGCGCCGCTGCCGGTGGTCAAATGCGTGAGCAACGGCGTCGACGTGCCGGCCTACGCCGAGATCGTGATAGAAGGGCGCATTCTGCCCAACGTGCGCGAACTGGAAGGCCCATTCGGCGAATTCCCGAAGTACTACAGCGCGCAGGAAGCGCGCGAGGTGATCGAAGTCACCGCGGTGACGCATCGCGAGAAGCCGATTTTTCATACGATCGTGCCGGCGGAAATGGAGCATCTGCTGCTCGGCGCGATTCCACGCGAGGCGACGCTGCTCGCGCATCTGCAACGTAGTCATCCCAACGTGAAGGACGTGCATCTGTCCGTGGGCGGCGTGTGCCGCTATCACCTGTGGGTGCAGTTCGAGAAGAAGCGCGAAGGCGAAGCGAAGAACGTGATTCTGTGCGCATTCGGCGCGCACTACGACATCAAGCAGGTCGTGGTGGTCGACACCGATGTGGACGTGCACGATCCGGCCGAAATCGAATGGGCCATCGCCACGCGCTTCCAGGCCGACCGCGACCTCGTCGTGATCGAAGGCGCGCAAGGCTCGCCGCTCGATCCGTCCACCACCGTCGGTCAGCCCGAGGACGCGCCGCCGCATCTGCAAGGCGTGAGCGCCAAGATGGGATTCGACGCCACGCGGCCCGTGGTGTATCCGTCGCACGTGTTCACGCGGGTGCGCATTCCGGGGCAGGACACGGTGAATCTGGAGACCCTCGTGGCCGCCGACAACGCCGCGTTCGACACGTATCTGGGTGGCGCACATGGCTGAGTACGGACACCAGCCTCAGCGCATCGTCGTCGGCATCTCCGGCGCGAGCGGCGCGCTGATCGCCGTGCGTCTGCTGGCGGCGTTGCGCCGCCTCGGCACGCACGAAACGCATCTGATCGTGTCGGCCTCCGGCGCGGTCACGGCGGCGCAGGAACTCGGCATGACGCGCGGCGACCTCGATCGTCTCGCCGACGTGGTCTACAACGTGCGCGACATTGGCGCGGCGGTGGCGAGCGGTTCGTTCATCACGGCGGGCATGGTGATCGCGCCGTGCTCGATGAAGACGCTCGCGGGCGTGGCCAACGGTTTCGCCGACAACCTGCTCACGCGCGCCGCCGATGTGATGCTCAAGGAGCGCCGCCGGCTCGTGCTGGTCGCACGCGAAACGCCGCTCAACCTCGCGCATCTGCGCAACATGACTTCCGTCACGGAGATGGGCGGGATCGTCATGCCGCCGGTGCCCGCTTTCTACGCGCATCCCAGGACGATCGAGGACGTGGTCGATCACACGGTAGGCCGTATTCTCGATCTGTTCGGGATCGAGCATCGCGAGATCGCGCAGCGTTGGAGCGGACTCGCGGACGAATTCGCGGCGCGCCGCTCTGGAGACGACGAATGAACCAGCGCGACTTGCTCCATTCGGGCGACGCGTCGACCCAGGAACGCCCCGCTGAGCCGGCGTTGGAGAATCGCCCGCAGCGGCATCTAGGCCGCCCGATGGAGCGTCTGGAGGATCCAGCGATTCTCACCGGCCGCGGCCGTTATGGCGACGACATCGGTATCCGGCCCGGCACGCTGCACGCCGCGATCTTGCGCTCGCCGCACGCGCATGCGGAACTGGTGTCGATCGATACCGATGCCGCGTCGAAACTGCCCGGTGTGCACGCGATCCTGACCCGCGACGACCTGCGCGCCTGGTCACGGCCCTTCGTGGTCGGCGTGAAATCGCCGATGGAACAGTGGGCGCTTGCCATGGACCGCGTGCGCTATGTCGGCGAACCGGTGGCGGTGGTGCTGGCGCAATCGCGCGCGCTGGCCGAAGACGGTCTGGATCTGCTCAAGGTCGAGTACGCGATGCTCGAGCCGGTCACGTCGATCGAACAGGCGGCGAGCGATCAGTCGCCGGTCTTGCACGAGAAAGTGGGCAGCAATGTGATCAGCGACCGGCACTTCCGCTACGGCGAGCCGGAAGCCGCGTTCGAGCAGGCGCCGCATCGCGTGAAACTGGTCGCGCATTATCCGCGCAATAGCTGCGCGCCGATCGAATGCGGCGTGGTGATCGCGGAGTATCTGGCAGGCGACGAAGGCTATGACGTCACATCGAATTTCATGGGGCCGTTCTCGCTGCACGCAGTGATGGCGATGGCGCTCAACATCCCGGCCAACCGTTTGCGGCACAAGGCGCCGCGCGATTCGGGCGGCAGCTTCGGCGTGAAGCAGGCCGTGTTTCCGTACGTCGTGCTCATGTGTCTCGCCTCGCGCAAAGCGGGCGCGCCGGTCAAGTGGGTCGAGGATCGACTCGAACATCTGAGCGCGGCGACCTCCGCGACCGCGCGCGTTTCGACGCTCGAAGCGGCCGTGGAAAACGACGGCCGCATTACGGCGCTCGCTTACGACCAGCTCGAAGATTGCGGCGGCTATCTGCGCGCGCCCGAACCGGCCACGTTCTACCGCATGCATGGCTGCTTGACCGGTGCCTATGCGATCGACAATCTGCTGGTGCGCAACCGCGTCGTGCTGACCAACAAGACGCCGACGGGTCTGGTGCGCGGCTTCGGCGGACCACAGGTGTACTTCGCGCTCGAACGGCTGATGCAGCGCATCGCGCTCGAACTGAATCTCGATGTGCTCGACGTGTACCGCCGCAATTTCGTCGCCGCCGATGCGTTCCCGTATCGCGCCGCGGCCGGCGCGCTGCTCGACTCGGGCAATTATCAGGAAGCCTTGCGCCGCGCACTCGCCGAAGGCAATTACGAAGAACTGCGCGCCCGCCGCGACGCGGCACGCCGGCAAGGGCGGCTGTACGGCATCGGCTTTGCGGCGATCGTCGAGCCGTCGGTGTCGAACATGGGCTACATCACGACCGTGATGCCCGCCGAGGCGCGCAAGAAAGCCGGGCCGAAGAGCGGCGCGATCGCAAGCGCGACCGTGAGCGTCGATCTGCTCGGCGGCGTGGTGGTGACGATTGCATCGACGCCCGCGGGCCAGGGGCATATGACGGTGTGCGCGCAAGTGGTTGCGGACGTGCTCGGCGTGTCGCCGCATGACGTCGTCGTCAATGTCGAGTTCGATACGCACAAGGACGCGTGGTCGGTGGCGGCAGGCAATTATTCCAGCCGCTTCGCCGGCGCGGTGGCGGGCACGGTGCATCTCGCGGCCGTGCGCGTGCGTGACAAGATCGCGCGCATCGTGTCGAAGCAGTTGGGTTGCGCGCCGGACGAGATCCGCTTTGAAGATGGCCGCATCTTTGCGAAGGGCGCAGAAGATCGCGCGCAGCCGTTCGGCCGTGTCGCCGCCAATGCACCCCATTGGGCGCCCGCGCTGTTGCCCGAAGGCGAAGAGCCGGGCTTGCGCGAGACGGTGTTCTGGAATCCGCCGAACATGGCCGCGCCGGACGAGAACGACCGCATCAATACGTCGGCGGCCTACGGTTTCGCTTTCGACATGTGTGGGATCGAAGTGGATCGCGCCACGGGCCGCGTGCGGATCGATCGCTACGTCACCGCGCATGACGCCGGCACGCTGCTCAATCCCGCGCTCGCCGACGGCCAGATTCGCGGCGCGTTCGCGCAAGGGCTCGGCGCGGCATTGATGGAAGAGTTTCGTTACGGCGCGGACGGCAGCTTCCAGTCGGGCACGCTCGCCGACTATCTGATGCCGACCACCTGTGAAGTGCCCGATCCGGTGATCGTGCATCTGGAAACGCCGTCGCCGTTCACGCCGCTCGGCGCGAAAGGACTCGGCGAAGGCAACAACATGAGTACGCCGCCATGCATCGCCAATGCGGTCGCGGATGCGCTCGGGGTCGACGACATTCGCTTGCCGCTGACGCCGTCGAAAGTGATGGCGCTGATCGGCATCGACGACCCGGAGCCGTCGCGTCCCGAGTTGCGTGAAGCGCGCGCGGCCAAACCGGCGACGCCAGGTGGCGGCAAGGCGCTCACCGCGCAAGGCAGCGTGGATTTGCCGGCATCGCCAGCAGCGATTTTTGCCGTCCTGCTCGATCCGAACGCGCTCGCCAAAGTGATACCCGGCTGCCATGCGCTCGAAGCCGAAGGCACGAACCAGTATCGCGCCGACGTGACGGTCGGCGTCGGGATGATCAAGGCGCGTTTCGAAGCGAAGATCGGCCTGTCGGAAATCGACGCGCCGCATCGGCTGCGTCTGGCGGGCGCGGGCATGTCGTCGCTCGGCAGCGCACGCGGCAGCGGCCTCGTCGAACTGACGCCGAGCGAAAACGGCACGCGTCTTTCCTACGACTACGAAGCCCAGGTGTCGGGCAAGGTCGCGGCGGTGGGCGGACGCATGCTCGAAGGCGCGGCCAAGGTCGTGTTGCGGCAACTGTTCGAATCGCTCGGCCGTCAGGCGGCGGGCAAGCCGGTTCACACCGGCGGCTCGTGGCTCTCGCGCCTCTTGGCCCGTTTCAGGAGACAGTCATGAAACCCGCGTCGTTCGATTATCTGCGCGCCATGACGACGCAGCATGCACTCGACGCCCTCGCGCAAAGCGGTGAGGACGCTCGCGTGCTGGCCGGCGGCCAGTCGCTGATGGCGGTGCTGAACATGCGGCTCGCGCAACCGCGCGTGCTGATCGACATCTCGCGCACCGACGAGCTGAACTCGGTGCGCGTCGATCACAAGGCCGGCTTGCTGATCGTCGGCGCGACGGCGACGCAAGGCAGCGTCGAATGGCGCGCGACGCTGCGCGACGAAGTGCCGTTGCTGGCCATGGCGTTCCCGCATATCTCGCACTTCCAGATCCGCAATCGCGGGACGGTATGCGGCTCGGTCGCCCATGCCGACCCGAGCGCGGAACTGCCGCTGGTGCTGGCCGCGCTCGGCGGCGACGTGTTGCTGCGCTCGAAAAGGAAACACCGTGTGCTGCCAGCCCACGAGTTTTTCCAAGGCATGTTGATGACCGCGCGTGAGCCCGATGAGCTGGTGGAAGCCGTGCGCTTTCCGCTCAAGCGGCCGGGCGAACGCTACGGCTTCACGGAATTCTCCGCGCGCCACGGCGACTTCGCGATGGTCGCCTGCGCGGCGGTCGTCACGAGCGATTCGATCCGCCTCGCGGTCGGCGGCGTCGCGGACCGGCCGGTGGTCGAGCAATGGCCGCGTCTGCGCGACGACGATCTGCGCAGCGCATTAAATGATTTGAGCTGGAAGCTGGGCGCGCAGGACGACGCGCATATCAGTGCGGCGTATCGCCGGCATCTGGTCCGGCAACTGGGATGGCGCGTGATCGAGGAGGCGAAGTGAGCAACACATCGAACGGCAATGTCGTGCACGTGATGCGGCAGGGCGAACGGCAATGCGTCACGCTGACGCTCAATGGCCATGAACGCAGCGGCTATTGCGAGCCGCGTGAACTGCTGTCGGATTTCATCCGTCACGAACTGGGCGCGACCGGCACGCACGTCGGCTGCGAGCACGGCGTGTGCGGCGCGTGCACGGTGCACGTGGACGGCGTGGCGGGACGCTCGTGCCTGATGCTGGCGGTGCAGGCCGACGGCCGCCGCATCGACACGGTGGAGGGACTCGCGCCCGACCTGAAGCTCGGCGATCTGCAGCAGGCGTTCCAGCGTCATCACGCGTTGCAGTGCGGCTTCTGCACGGCCGGGATACTGATGTCGTGCGCCGACTATTTGCAGCGCGTGCCCGATCCGAGCGAAGCGCAAGTGCGCGACATGCTGTCGGGCCATCTGTGCCGCTGTACGGGCTATACGCCGATCGTCGCCGCGGTGCTCGACGTGGCGGCGCGGCGCCGGCAAGGCAACCCGGCTAGTGAAACCGTGGAGGCCGCTCATGCTTGACCTCGGCCGAACTTTTCTGCAAGCCGTGGAGCGCAGCCCCAACGCGCTCGCGTTGGTCGACGGCGAACTCGCCTTGACGTATGCGCAGTGGCACCGCCTCATCCTGAAGGTTGCCGAAGGCGTGCGCTCGCTCGGTCTCGCGCATGGCGACCGCTTGCTGGTAGTGCTGCAAAACCGCTGGGAAATGGCGACCCTGCATTGGGCCTGTCAGTTCACCGGTGTGGTGATCGTGCCGTTGAACTGGCGCGCCAAACCCGATGAACTCGAGTACTGCGTGATCGATGCCGGGGTGAAGGCCATCGTCTATGAGCCGGTTAGCGCCGAGGCCGTCGCGCAAAGTCCTGCCGCGCAAGCGCTGCCGCGCATCGGTCTCGACGGCGCGCAAGGCGGCACCGCGAGCTTCGAAACGCTGATGGCGCAGAGCACGCAGAACTCGCTGAACGCCGGCCGCACCTGCGCGAATGCCGACGACTATTCGCTGATTCTCTACACGTCGGGCACCACCGGCAAGGCCAAAGGCGTGCCGCGCCGTCATCGTCATGAACGCGCCGCGGCGCTCGCACATGTCGCGCAGAATCTGTACGGACACGGCGAACGCACGCTCGGCGTGATGCCGCTTTATCACACCATGGGCGTGCGCTCGCTGCTCTCGATGGCGCTGGTGGACGGCCTGTTCGTCTGCGTGCGCCGCTGGAATGCGCGCTTCGCACTCGATGCGATCGCGCGGCACAAGCTCACCTGCCTTTATCTGGTGCCGACGCTGTATCACGATCTGCTGGCCGATGCGGCTTTTGCCGCGACGGATACGTCGACGGTGAAGAAGCTGGGTTTCGCCGGCGCGCCGATGAACGACGGTTTGCTCAAGCGCCTCTCGGCGGCGTTTGAACCCGACCTGTTCGTCAATCACTACGGCTCGTCGGAGGTCTACACCTTCAGCATCGATCAGGACGCCACGCGCAAGCCGGGCAGTGCGGGGCGCGCGGGTATCAACACGCGTTTGCGCGTCGTCACGCTCGACGCCCATACGCCCGAAGACCTCGCGCAAGTGGGCGAAGAAGGCCAGATCATCGCCGACCTGCTGGGTGACGAAGCTTTCGAAGGCTACTGGAATCGTCCCGACGCGAACGCCAGGTCGCTGCGCGACGGCTGGTACTTCACCGGCGACACCGGGTTCTTCGACGCCGACGGTGACCTGTACGTATCGGGCCGCGTCGACGACATGATCATCAGCGGCGGCGAGAACATCTCGCCAGTCGATATCGAGTCGGTGCTGTCGCTGCATCCCGCGGTCGACGAAGTCGCGGTGGCCGGCGTGAAGGACGAGCGCTGGGGCCAGCGCGTGGTCGCTTTCGTCAAACGCCGCGATTACGTCGACGCCGACACGCTCGACGCGCACTGTCGCACCTCCGAGCTCGTCAACTTCAAGCGTCCGCGCGAATACGTGTTCGTGGACGACATACCGAAGTCGCCGGTCGGCAAGATTTTGCGCCGCAAGCTGTCCGCGGGCGAATACCAGCGAGACACGCACGGCGAAGCCATTGCACCTCACACGCAAACCACCAAGGAGTAACTCATGACCGACCTGACCCACCGCGGCCAGAGCCTGCTGCAGGATCTCGACGGCTTTTCCATCGAGATCGACGCGCAACGCGAGCGGGCCGACATCATCCTGCACCGGCCGCCGCTGAATGTGATTTCGATGCACGCGCGCGACCAGTTGCGCGCCGCTTTCGAGGCGCTCGACGAAGATCCGCGCGTACGTGTGATCGTAGTGCGCGCCAAAGGCGAACATTTTTCGAGCGGCGGCGATATCAAGGGCTTTCTCGAAGCATCGCCCGAAACCGTGTCGAAGCTTGCCTGGAATATTGCCGCGCCCGCACGCTGCTCGAAGCCGGTGATCGCGGCCAATCGCGGCTTCTGCTTCGGGGTGGGCTTCGAACTGTCGCTCGCGTGCGATTTCCGCATTGCCACCGACACCACCTTCTACGCGCTGCCGGAACAGAAGCTCGGCCAGATTCCGGGGTCGGGCGGCTCGGCCCGTTTGCAGCAGATGGTCGGCATCGGCCGCACCAAGGACATCGTAATGCGCTCGCGCCGGATTCCGGGCAAGCAGGCATACGAGTGGGGCATCGCGGTCGAATGCGTGGCCGACTCCGAACTCGAAGCGACCACCGACGCGCTGGTGGATGAACTGCGCGCGTTCTCGCCGCTTGCGCAACGCACCGCGAAGAAGCTGCTGAACGATACCGAGGACGCGCCGTTGTCGATCGCGATCGAACTAGAAGGGCATTGCTATAGCCGTTTGCGCACCTCTGATGATTTCCGCGAGGGCGTCGAGGCGTTTCATGGCAAGCGCAAGCCGGTGTTTCGCGGGAGTTGAGGCGAACGGCGGGCGTGGTCGGATTCAAAAATTGCGTTGCATGGGATCGGAGTAAGCGCTAAAGCGCTAACTCCGGTCGACAGCGGTGCATGGGACATTAGTAAGCGCTAAAGCGCTAACTACTGTCGACAGCTTTGCATGGGATCGGAGTAAGCGCTAAAGCGCTAACTCCGGTCGACACAGGAGACAGTCGTATGGAGCGCTTCGATTACGTGATCGTCGGCGGTGGCTCGGCAGGATGCGTGCTCGCGCATCGCCTATCGGCCAATGCGTCGTTGCGCGTCGCGCTGATCGAAGCGGGCGCGGATACGCCGCCCGGCAAAGTGCCTGCGACCATCCTCGACAGCTATCCGATGCCCGTCTTCTGCGGCGACCGATACATCTGGCCGGAACTGAAAGCCAGCGCCACGCGCAACGCCGCGCCCCGCGTGTACGAGCAGGGCCGCGTGATGGGTGGCGGGTCGAGCATCAATGTGCAGTCGGCCAACCGCGGCCTGCCGCGCGACTACGACGCCTGGGCCGCCGAGGGTGCGAGCGGTTGGGCATGGCAGGACGTGCTGCCGTATTTCCGCAAACTCGAACGCGATGTGAATTTCCCAGCCGGCGAACTGCACGGCAGCGACGGGCCGGTGCCGATCCGCCGCATTCTCCCGGCCTACTGGCCGGCGTTCTGCGATGCTTTTGCCAGCGGCATGCGGAAAAACGGTTTCGCGGCCTTGCAGGATCAGAACGCCGAATTCGGCGACGGCTATTTTCCCGGCGCGTTTTCGAATCTCGACGACCGGCGCGTATCGACGGCAGCCGCGTATCTGGACGAGGCGACGCGCCGGCGCCGCAATCTGCACATCTATGCGGACTTGCGCGTCGAGTCGATCGTCATGGAAGGGCGTGTGGCTCGTGGCGTGGTCGCGGTGGAACGCAGTGGTGCGCGTATCCGTTTCGACGCCAATGAGGTGGTGGTCAGCGCGGGCGCATTGCAATCCCCCGCATTGCTGATGCGGGCCGGCATCGGCGCCAAGACGGAACTCGACGCGCTCGGAATCGGGTGCAAAGTCGATCTGCCGGGCGTGGGCCGCAATCTGCAGGATCATCCGTCGCTCACGTTCTGTCATTTTCTCGAGCGGCGTTTTCGCATGCCGCTCGCGCGCCGCCGCGCGAGTATGACGGCCGCGCGTTTTACCTCGGGTGTCGCGGACTGCGACGAATCCGATCTGTATCTCTCGAGTGCGACGCGCGCTGCATGGCACGCGCTCGGCAATCGGCTTGGATTGTTTTTTCTCTGGTGCAACCGGCCTTATTCGCGCGGCCGTGTGCAACTCGTATCCGCTGATCCGGCGGTGGCGCCGCGGGTCGATCTGAATCTGCTCGACGATCCGCGCGATCTCGCGCGCCTCGCATACGGCGTGCGCATGCTCGCGAAAATCGTCGAAGCTTCGGGTCTCGGCGACAACCCGCGCGACTTTTTTCCGGCCGCGTTCTCACCGCGGGTGAAAGCGCTGAGCCGCGTCAGCAAGGGGAATGCGATGCTGACTTCGCTGCTCGGCGCGTTGCTCGATACGCCCGCGCCAATGCGGCGTCTGTTGATAGAACGTTTCTTCACGCGCGGCCAGCGCATGTCCGCGCTGCTCGCCGAGCCAGCCGCGCTCGACGACTTCATCCGCGCCAACGTGTTCGGTGTCTGGCATGCGAGCGGGACTTGCCGGATGGGCAGCGCGCACGACGTCATGGCGGTCACCGACACGTCGGGCAGCGTGCACGGCGCGCAGGGCCTGCGCGTCGTCGACGCCTCGCTGATGCCGCGGCTGCCCTCGGCGAACACGAATATCCCGACCATCATGATGGCCGAAAAAATCGCCGACACGATGCTCGCGCGGCGCGCGGCTTGTGCTGGATCGAATACGGCGCCGCTCACCGCGGCCTCGTCATAAGGTTTTTTAACACCACCAAGAGCACGCGCAAAAGAGCGTGCCTCAAACGCGGACGATCGAAAGACGGCCCGCAGATAGTCAAGGAGATGACGATGTCCGTAGCAGCGCAAAATGGCGCCGCCTTGCCCGCGGTAGATCAGCGGCAAGTGATGGGTGCGGTAATGGCCTCGTGCCTCGGCTGGGCACTGGATCTGTTCGATCTGTTCGTGTTGTTGTTCGTCGCGCCGGTGGTCGGCCGGCTGTTCTTCCCTTCCGAGCACGCGATGCTCTCGCTCGCCGCCGTCTATGCGTCGTTTGCCGTGACGCTGCTGATGCGCCCGCTCGGTTCGGCATGGTTCGGCTCGTACGCGGATCGCCATGGACGCAAGGGCGCGATGATCATCGCGGTGGTCGGCGTGGGGCTTTCCACCGCCGCCTTCGGCCTGCTGCCAACCGTCGCGCAGGTCGGCCTCGTCGCGCCGATCCTGTTCCTCGTGCTGCGGCTCGTGCAGGGCGTGTTCGTGGGCGGTGTGGTGGCCTCGACGCATACCATCGGCACCGAATCGGTCGCGCCGAAGTATCGCGGCGCGGTGTCGGGGCTGATCGGCGGCGGGGGAGCCGGCCTCGGCGCGTTGCTCGCCTCGCTCACCTATCTGGCGATGTCGGCGCTGTTCCCCGGCGCGGCGTTCGAGGTATGGGGCTGGCGCTGCATGTTCTTCACCGGCATCATCAGCTCGGTGCTTGGCCTGTTCGTCTTCAGCAGTCTGGAAGAATCGCCGCTGTGGAAAAAGCTCGCCGCCGAAAAGGCCGCCAAGGCCGCGGCGCAGAAGCTCGACGCGCCGGTCGAAATCGTCCGCTCGCCGGTGCGCACGCTGTTTTCCCGCGACTATCGCTCGATCCTGTTCGTCAACCTGCTGCTCACCGTCGGCGGCGGCAGCGGCTATTACCTGACCTCGGGTTATCTGCCGACCTTTCTCAAGGTGGTGAGCCATGCGCCGAACGGCGCCGCGGCGGCGATCCTGCTGATCTGCAGCGTGGCGGTGGTGATCGCGTCGGTGGCGGCGGGGCATCTGAGCACGTTCATCGGCCGCAGGAGCGCTTTCATCTGGCTCGGCGTGATTCGCCTGTTCGCGTTGCCCGCGCTGTTCCTGCTGTTGCCCACGGCACAAAGCATCACCATGATCGGCGTGTACGCGGTGGTTCTCAGCGCGCTCGGCAGCGCGGGCTACGCGCCAATCCTGATCTTCCTGAACGAACGGTTCCCGACCGCGATTCGCGCGACCGGCACCGGGCTCTCATGGAACATCGGCTTCGCCATTGGCGGGATGATGCCGACCGCCGTCTCGCTGGTCGCCAAAGACGCCAGCGAGTTGCCGATGACGCTGGCGATCTTCGTCGCGGCAATCAGCGTGATTTTCCTGATCGGCGCGTTCGTCGTGCCGGAGACGCTCGGCCGGCTCGAACAGGGCGCGGCGCGCGACGCGGTCTAGCTCGCGGACGGGTCGGCGGGCACGCCCGTCGTCACGCGCCGGATCTCCTCGCCGATGATCTCGATCAGCGCGTGCGCCGCGGGCCCGATCGGCCGCTTCGGATGGCTCACGCGGATGATGTGCCGGATGATCGGCGGCGACGTGATGGTGCGCGCGCACAGCACGCCTTCGTCGACCTTGCGCTGAACCACCACGCGCGGCAGGATCGTCGCGACGCTGCTCTGTTCGACGAACTGCACGATGGTGTTCAGCAGATCGATCTCGAACTTCGGTTTGATGACCACGTCTTCGGCCAGCAGCGCCGCGTCCAGCACGCCGCGCAGGCCGTTGCGGCGGGTCGGCAGCACCAGTTCGATGCTGGCCAGCTGCGCGAGATCGATGGCCGGCGGCAGCTCGGGGCCGAGCGCGGCGCTCGTCACCAGCACCATTTCCTCGTCGACCAGCGGCACCACGTCGAGCGTGAGGCGCCCGCGCGGCTTGTTGATGATGGCCGCATCCAGCCGGCCGGCTTCGACCGCGTCGATCAACTGCGCGCTGAAGCCGTCGGCGACCGACACTTCGACCTGCGGGAACATCGCATTGAACCTGGCGAGCGACTCCGGCAGCACGCTTTCCGCCTCCGACGACACCATGCCGAGCGACACGCGCCCCGTCACGATCGCGTCCTGTCGGCTCAACTGGTCCCGCGCCCGTTCGATGTCGCGCATGATCGGCGTGTACAGGCGGTACATCTGGCGCGCCCCGTCGGTTGGCGTCATGCCGTGCGGGCCGCGTTCGAACAGTTTCTGGCGCAATTCGGTTTCGAGCTTCGAAATCTGCATGCTGAGCGCCGGTTGCACGATATTGAGCCGCTTCGCCGCGCGCGTGACGGAGCCGTCTTCGAAAAGCGCGATGAAATACTGGATTTGCTTGAGGTCCATGAAGCGCGGAGGCGGGAAGGGGCGAAAGATTGGCGCAAAGCGATTGGCGCAAAGCGTCTCAAACATCGAGTTTAACCGCACCGCGCGGCGCGGCTCGCGGCATCGTCACGAACGGCTTTCCTTACGCTGCTACAATCTCGTCTTTCTCGATCGATTGTGCGCTATGGGTTTCGAACAACTCGCTGAACTGAAGAAGCAATTGGCCGCGGCTCGCCGCGAGGCTGCGCCTGCCGCGAAATCCGGCGCCAAGCCTGCTTCGAAGGACGCTGCCAGGCCGGCTAAGGAGGCTTCCAAGCCCGCTGCCAAAGACGCGTCCAAGCCGGGCGCGAGGCCTGCCCGCAAGCCCGCGCCGCCGCGCCGTGCCGCGCCCGCAGTCGCTCCCGGCGCCAGGCCGGCCGCGGAGGCCAGGCCGGCAGTGGACGCAAAGCCGGTGGACCCGGTGGTGAAATCGATCGGGCGGCTGCAGAAGCGCTTTCCCGTTGCTTTCCCCAAGAATCCGGCGCCCAAGCTGCCGCTCAAGGTCGGTATTTTTGAAGATCTGATGGTGCATGCGAAGGAATTGTCGCTGAGCGAAGCCGAATTGCGTGATGCGATCAAGACCTGGTGCCGTGGCAGCCGTTATTGGAAATGTCTCGTCGAAGGCGCGGCTCGCGTCGATCTGACGGGCGCCGAGGCAGGCAAGGTCACCGCGCAGGAAGCCTCCGGCGCGCAGCGTCTGCAGGCGCATCGGGCGGGCAAGGGCGCGCCGAAGGCGGCCGGCGCGGCGAGCCAGAATGCAAGCGCAACTGCAAACGCAACCGGCGAGGCCGCGGCGGAAGCGGGCACGCAAGCCACTGCCGAGGCAGCAACCACGCAGGCCGAGGCGCAGAATGCTCCTGCCGGGGCGGAGGGTGTCCCCGAGGCCGCAGCAGCCTCGCAAGAAGGCGTTGCGGACAAGCCGCAGGCCGGCGCGGCGGATACGACGGCGGATCGTGAGGCCACTCACGAAGCAAGTCACGAAGCCGCTACGGAACCGGCCAGCACGCCGGCCACCCGCGAAGCGTAAAACCCGCCACCCCGCCTAGGGGTGGCTGCCTTGCCGCGACGCAGCCCCCAGCCGGCTGCGCACGAATCCGACGTGTTCGCGCAGCACATAGAACGCGTCGGCGTAGGCGAGCGGCATGCGCAGCCGGTTCAACGAGTCCTCGATCCGATCCAGTTCCGCGAAGAGCCGCTTGCGCTCCTCTTCGGTCGAATCGGCGAGCGCGCCGCGTTCGATCGCAATCAGCGAACCATAAAAGCGATAGATGCGCGAGCGCACCCGCCAGCGGTAGAGCGCGGGAATCAGCCGCATGGCCGGAAACAGCAGCACCGCCACCGGCAGCAGCAGAACGAGCGTGCGGTCGCCGATGCTCGCCAGCCAGAACGGCAGCGTACGGTAGAGAAAGCTTTTGCCCGTCCTGTAGTAACGCTGCGCGTCCTCGCTGATCTGATATTCACGCGCAACCGGACTCGGAAATTGCCCCGCGCGCTGCAATAAGCCCGGCATGCCGTGCACTTCCTGCGCTGCTTCGATCAGCAGATCGGAGATGGCTGGATGCAGCGTGTTGCGGGCCACGAGCTCGACAGTCGGACTGATCAGATGCACCGTTTCAGGCGGGATCGTGCGTTTCAGGTCCAGCACGCCCGGCGGCAGGTCGATCTCGTCCAGATAGGGAAAAAGGCGCGTATAGGCGCTCGCCTCGGCAAAATTCATGACCGACACACCGGGCACCTTGAGCAGGCGCAGCATCAGGCCGCGGGTCGCGGAATCGCCGTTCAGGATCGCCGCGTCCACTTCGCCCGTCACCAGTTGGGTGGCGGCCTGCAAGCCGTCGGTCGGCACCAGTACGGTGTCGCCGCCCGGCTCGATACCATTGGCATCCAATAGTTTGAGCGAGAGCAGCCGTGTGCCGCTGCCTTCGCGTCCCACTGCGATCCGTTTGCCTTCCAGTTGCGAAAGCTGGCTCAACCCCGAGCCGCGATAGAACACCACCACCGGGATATAGAAGACGCTGCCGAGCGACATTAGCGACGCAGTGTTGAGGCCATCGGCCACGCCGCCTTGCACGAAGGCGATGTCGACATGCTGCTTCGGGTCCAGCAGGCGCTGCAGGTTCTGTACGGAGCCGTCCGACTCCAGCACGTTCAGCTTGATGCCGTTGCGCTCAAGGATTTTCTTGTACTGTTCCGCGGCGACAAAAAACGAGCTGTCGTGCGGGCCGGCGCTCATGGTGATCGTCTTGGGCGGCGCCGGATCGACCAGCCAGACGATCAGCGTGACCATCAGCACGACGAGCGCGGCCACGACGATATAAGGCAACGTGTGATCGCGCCACTCGGCGTGGGGTTGAACGCCTGAAAAATGCGGGGGACGCGGGCGCTGCTCTTTCATGGGGACTCGGTGCCGGGGCCGGGATGAATGCATTGTCCACTGTCCGCGCCCCGTTTGCCGTCGGCAGTTTGCTCTATTGACGGGGCGTAGGCAAAGTTTGCACCAGACGTGAATGCAAACGGAATGGCCGGAGCGGGGCGGCCAACGCCAGACGTCCAACGAAGCGCCGCAGCCACGCAGCGGATCGGTGAAATGTCCGGCATAACGGGCGCGCCGGCAAGCGGAAGGCGCGGGTCGTCGTGGCATAATCCGCGACAGCTTCCCCTCGTGTCGCCGGGCGCATCGTGAGTCGTTTCTATCGGAAGATCGGCAGTTGGCTGGGATTGTTCGCGATCCTGATGGCCACGCTCGCCCCGACGATCTCGCACACGCTGGCCGCACGCAGCGCTGAAAGCGCCATGGCGAGCGAGCATTGTGACATGCCGTCGATGGCCTCCATGGGCTCCATGGACACGATGCCCGCGATGGACACGATGCAGGAAGACGTGCCGCACGCGTCACCAGTCGCATCCAGTACGCCTGACCACCCCGGCAACCACCACACCCAGCACTCCACCCTGTCCGACGGCGACGCCTGCGGCTATTGCAGCCTGCTCGCCCACATGCCCGTCGTGCCGAGCGTCGAGGGACTGTTCGTCGTTACCGTCCGTGCTTTACAGCACACCGTCGCGACCCGCTTCGACAGCGTGCGCCGCGTCGAACCGCTCACCTTCGCGCAGCCCCGCGCCCCTCCGTTCGCATCCTGATTCGAGTCTTCACGCGCGATGCATCGAGTGCATCGCGGCTGCCGCCGCACGTCCGTCGCGACTGCGCGCGCCGGCCTTGTCACGACCTAGAAACAGGATGAATCATGCTGACCCAGACAACGCGCAGCGGGAAACCGCCGCGCGCGGCGGCGCTTGTCGCTGCCGCCAGCGTTTTGTTGTGCGCGCCTTCGCTCGCCAGTGCCCACGCGATTGCGGGCAATCGCGTCTTTCCGTCGACGATGGCCGTCGACGACCCCGGCGTAGGCGACGAAGCCAACCTCCAGTTCGGCCATCAACGCGTGCCGGGCGACAACGGCGACCAGAGCATCAACACCTTCGACTTCGAGTACGACAAGCTGATCACGTCGCGGCTCGCGGTGTCCGTGGACGGCACCTATGCGATGCAGAACAATCCGCGGGCGCACGGCTTCGACAACTTCGGCGTCGGCCTGAAGTACCTGCTGTATGTCAATGACGCGCACGAGTTCATGACCTCGATCGGCGTGGATGCCGAACTCGGCGGCACGGGCAGCCGCGCGATCGCCGACAACTTCTCGACGATCTCGCCGACCGTGTACGTGGGCAAGGGCATGGGCGATCTGCCCGAGTCGCTCGCGTATCTGCGTCCGCTCGCCATTACCGGTGAAGCGGGACCGGCGCTGACCACTGGCGCGGGACAGCCGAACGCATTCAACTACGGCTTCACGGTGCAATACAGCTTGCCGTATCTGCAGCAGCACGTGCGCGATGTCGGCCTGCCGCAGCCGCTCGCGAACCTGATTCCGCTAGTGGAGATTCCGCTGTCACGCAGCCAGGGGCAGACGACCGGGACGGTCAATCCGGGCTTTATCTGGATCAACCGTTATGGGCAGTTCGGCGTGGAGGCGCAGATCCCGATCAATCATGCAAGCGGCTCGCACGTGGGCATTCTTGTCCAGGCGCACATCTTCTTCGACGATGTTGCGCCGACCACGATCGGCAAACCTTTGTTTCAGTAACGCGGGAGAGTCACGATGATCATGAATGGCACGATCGGCAACCATCGCGGTGACGCGAGGCTCGCTGCCGCGAAACTGGCGGTGTGGTTCGCCGGTCTCGCAGTCGCGAGCGCGGCTTTCGCGCACGTGTTCCCGCAGAAGCAGGAACCCGGAGCCGGTGCGACGGTGGCCTCACCCGCGCAGGTACGGGTGATTTTTGACGGACCGCTCGAAGCGGCGTTCAGTTCGCTGACGGTGACCGACGCGAGCGGCAAGCAGGTCAACGCGCAGAAAGCCGCGGTCGACGAGCATCAACCGGCGCTGATCGCCGTGCCGCTGCCGCCGCTCGCGGCGGGCCACTATACGGTGCACTGGGTGGCCGTGGCGTCGGATGGACATCGCACGCACGGCGACTATGCGTTCAATGTGAAATAGCGGCACGCGGTGATGCGCTGCGTCATCCGTCGAGGTATGGCGCGCGGTCGGTCGCATCATTCTGTTGCAATGACGCCGACCGCATGCGCATGCCCGGGATATCGCTTGCGGTATCAATGAGACGCGCCCGTCGCTTCGGCCGGAATTCCCGGCGGCAGTCCCGGCGGTGGTGCGCTGTCGGTGAGGGTGAGCATCGGCATCGAACTCGGGCATTTGAACGTTGTCAGCACATCGCTCGTCAGCGGATTGGCGACGCTGCCCGCACCCGCGATATCGAGCACAGCCTTGCGGCCGTCGAAGTCGAAGGCCACGCGTGTGCGTCCCGGCGTCGCGGTCTCGGCAACCTGGCCTTTCTGAACCAGTCGCATTAGCGCCCACGGCCCGTCCGTTGCGAGCGTCGAAGTCTCCGGCCGGATGCGCGGCTCGGCCGTCACCTCCGCATGCACCCCGCCGCGTGTGCCCGGCCACGTCACCGGGAACGGCGTAACCGGTCCATGCTGATAGAGCGTCGTCTGACCGTCGATATCGATCATCAGTCCGGTAATCGTCGGATCGAGCTCGGGAATCCGGATCTCCGCCTTCCATGACAGCTGTTTCCGATCCGGGTCGGCGAAGAAGATGTCGCGGATCGCCTTCGCATGCTGGAACGGTTCGAGCTCCGGCCCCTGGACGGGTTCCGTCGCGCCGGCCAACGTCTTGTAGCGCCACGGTGTTGCCGACGTATCCACGAAGGCCGAGAGTGTCTTCACGAAGAAGTCGTCGATCACACCGCCTTGCGCGAAGACCCGCGTGAAGTCGTCGATACGCACCTCGCGCTGGCTGGCCGCCGCGAACGGATAGTTGCCTTCGATCGTCAGCCGGCAGGTGTCGCCGACTACCGCCTGCATCTGTCGCGAGAGTAACTGGCCGATGCCCTGATTCACCTCGCGCGAGCCGTCCGCCGCCAGCGCCAGCAACACGGCGCGAAGCGGAGGCGGCATGGTGTTGGCGGTCATCTTGAGTCTGGCCGCCGTGTCGCTCGCCGGCGGCATGCTGTTGTTGGCGAGCGCATTGTCGGCGACCGTCAACGCCGTGTAGTAGTCGTTCAGCAGGTTCCCCACGCCGTCGAGCCCCGTCTTGTCCACTTGCGCCGTGCCTGCCTGCACGGCGGCCTGTCCGTCCGTGTTGCCCGTAACGACCTCGCGCAGCGCGGCGAAGTGACTATCGACCAGTTCACGTTCGATGATTTCCGAGGCCCGGATGCCGAGCGTCTTATCCGCTTTCTCGCTCAGCCGGTCGGCGGCCTTTTGCAGCAGGGAGGCGTCCGCTGCCGCGACGGCTTGCGTCAGCGTGGTCTCGCGCACGGCCGCGCGCGCCAGCCGGGCAAGCGGGGAATCGGGCGCTGCGAAGCTGCGCAGCACCTGTAGATCGAACTGCAGACTGGTCCCGTTGACAGTGCGAATGTCGCCGAGAAACGCATCCCACTGTCGCGCGTATTCCGTCAGATATTGGCGGCGGATAGCCTCCGTGAGCGGGTCGTCGGCGCCGCTCGCCGCGCTGACGAACTCAGCCGTTTTTTTTTGAGCCTCGCCCAGATAGGTGCGGCCCATTACCCAGGCGTCGTCGTCGCGCGCGGCCTCGACGAACTCGGGCACACGCTTGTCGAACAGCTGCCGGTAGCCGTCGAAGGTGAAGAGTCCCGGCACGCCGCGCGACAGCGGCGCGCCGCTCGCCCGCGTGAAGACGAGTCCGGCTTGCGGGCCGACCGCGCGGATCAGGGTGAATTCGTCGGGCGCCTCTTTCTGCATCGCCGCTCTGGCCCGTTCATACAGACGCGCGGTTGCATTGCTGCCATCGAGAAACGAGCGGGCCTGCTGCACCAGCGAATCGTTTCGGATCAGCGGTGACTGAACCACGCGGCTGCCTGAAAAGAGCTGCTGCACGTGCTCGATCATCGAGGCCCGGCCGCCGAACACCGCTGCGCTATCTGTGTTCGCCCAGTCGTCGAGCACCCAGGCTTTCACGTCGTCGGCGTGGAATTTTGGCTTGTCGTAGAGCATCAGGTAGACGCGTAGCGCGTCGTAGGCGGTCTTCGAATCCTTGTTCGCCACCGCTTGGGCGATGACGTTCTCCATACGCCGCACAATAGGCGGCAGCAGCAGGTTGTCTTCGAGCACATCGTAGGTGCGGCGGCTCTCGGCGACCACAGCAGGCGCGGTGTAAAGACCGAACCGGTACGCGCTATCCGGGTCCGCCATGTCGAGCCCCGGGAAGGTCGGCAGGTAACGCGCTTCGGTGAGCGTATCGGGGATCGCGTCGGGTTTCGGCTCCTTGTAGAGTTGCGCGACCTTCGCGGCCAGCGCCTGCGACTTGCGGCCGATTAGGGAAAGATAGTCGCTGTTATGCGCGAAGCTGAGCCGCAGGCCGATTGCAAGCCATGCGAAGAGAAGCACGGCGAGCGCATGGCCGGTGAACCGCAGCAAACGGAAACGGAATTCCCAGCGCAGATTGGGACGCACCAGTTGCGCCTCGGCGAACACGACCTTGGTGAGCAGATCGTGCAGGAAGTAGCTTTGATTGCCCGCCGGCCTGGCACCGCGCGTACCGGGCACCCTATCGAGCGATGCCGACAGCCGCCGTGCGATAGTGCGCCGCCCGGCGACCAACGCGTCGCCGGTCTGACTCGCGCTCGTGAAGTAAACGCCGCGCAGGGTGGCGTGAAGTTGCGTGGCGTCGTAACGTGAGTCGAGGAACACGCGTTCGACCAGCTCGCCCAGCGGTTGCGACAGTGCCGCAAACTCTTCGGATAGCGCGACGAGCTGCCGGCGCCGGGCCGGATCGAATTCGTCCTGCAAACGCGTGTTGACGCCGTCGGCGAGGCGGTTCGTCAACAGGGCGAGTTCCTCGTCGCAGCGCGTCCGCACGCCTCGGGCGGCAAGCGACTCCTTGCCGTAGGGCAGCGTAAAGCCCCAAGGTTGGGCTCGTCCCTCGGCCGTCAATGAAGCGAAGTATTCGTTGAAGCCGCACAGGCGGTCCATTTTGGTCACGACCAGATAGACCGGAAAGCGGATGCCGAGCGTTTCGCGCAATTCCCCAAGACGTGCGCGTAACGCCGCCGCTTCGGCCATGCGCGCGTTGTTGTCGAGACTCGTCAGCGCGGCAAGCTCGACTGTCACTATCGCGCCGTTGATCGGCGCGCGAGGCCGGTGTTTGCGCAGCATCGCAAGAAAGCCGAGCCATTCGTCCGCATCCGTTTTTTCGTGCAACCGGTTCGAGTCCGGATGATTAGCGTCGGGCGACGCGACCATTTCGCTCGTGGCGGCCGCGTCTTCATGCCTTGACGTGGCCGTCGCCTTGTCAGCAGCCTTGCTCGTCACCGTAGCGAGCGTCGACGCCGGTCGCCCGTTTTGCGAGGTGCCATGACGGGTGTAGTGCCCCGCGGTATCGATCAGCACCGCTTCGTTGGTCAGCCACCATTCGACGGACTCAGTGCCAAGGAGAGCACCGGCAGTGCGCTGCATCTGCGCCGCGAGCGGAAACGGCAGTCCGGCATTGAGCAACGCGGACGTCTTGCCGGAGCCTTGCGAGCCGAGCGTGATGTACCACGGCAGTTCATACAGGTAGCGTTTGCCCTGAAACAGACGCGCGATCCCACGCGCTCCCGTGCGCATGGCTTTCAAACGCGCGAGCGCCGCCGAGACGATCGCATGCACGTTTTCCAGTTGCACCGCAGCCGGCGATGCCTCCTTCCTGCGGCCAAATTCGAGCAGGCTCTGGAGGAATTGCGGTTCGCTGCGCATTTTCTGCAAGAGCAGGAACGCCCAGTACACGACGGAGATCGCCAGCAATATCGCAATGGCGATCATGCGCGCCGAAGCGGACACGAACGGTTGTTCGCGGCCGACCGTGACGAGTGGCGACGCGTGCCAGATCAGCAGGCACAGCAGCGCCACGAAAAACACACTGGCGGACCAGCCCGCCAGCCACAGCAGCACGCCTGCCAGCATGAGTGCTATCACCAGCACACGCATGCCGACGGGGGCGAGCGGTTTCAAGCCGCTGAACGCCACCAGTGGACCCACAAACCAGATCACCAACGCGATAACCAGCAGCGCGGCGAGAGCGAGGAACTGGCGCGATACCAGAAACGACAACTTCTTCATGCCTGAATTTCCCGAGTGTCCTGGTTGATCCGTCATTGCGCGACCGTGATCTCGACGCGGCGATTTTGCGCGCGGCCCTGTACGGTGGCGTTATCGCCCACTGGATCGGCGGCACCTTTTCCTACGGCTTCGAGGCGCGTCGCCGGCACGCCGGCTGTCTGAAGCAGTTGCATGATCTGCGTGGCGCGCTCCTCCGAGAGGGCTTCATTCGAGGCGAACTGACGGCTTCGGATCGGCAGATTGTCGGTGTAACCCAACACGGCGACCTTGCCCGGCACCTTGACGATTTCGCCCGCGAGCCTGGTGATGAGTGGCGTCATCGCGCTCTTCACCGCCGCGGCTCCCGGCGGGAACATGGAATCTCCGCGGAACGTTACCGAGCTGTGATGGTCGTCTTCGTCGACACTCACTGTGCCGGCGGCAATCTCGTTCTTCAACAGTTCCTTGAGGTGCAGTGCGCGCGGGGGAGGCGGGGGTGTCATGCGGCCAATGTCGGCGATCTGCTTTTGCACCTCCGCGCTGTGGTTCAGCAATTCGTATTTGAAGTAGCCGAACAGAGCGATCAGGATGACTGAAAGAACAAAAAGCGTGATCCATACCGGGAAGTCGAAAAACGACACCCGGTTGCCCTTCGCATCCGATTGCCAGTGTGGCGACAGCGCGACGGCCAGACTCCCGTGCCGCGGCATGATCTCGTTATAGATCCGTTGACGCACGGTTTCATGTTTGCGTCGTCCATCGGCCTCGTAGCGGTAGCGGCCTTCGAAGCCCAGACTAAGAATCCGGTAGATGAGTTCGAGCAGGTCGAGATGTTCCTGCGACTCGCTCATCAGCCGCCCGACCAGCAGATAGACCTTGGTGCCGCCTTGCCGATCTTCGTGGAAGAGCGTGGCAAGTCCATGGGTATTCCATTCGACGCCGGTTTCTCCGCCTTTGCCCCATACCGTTTGCATGGCGGCTTCGTCGAGTGCCGTGCACAGGCAATAGCGCGCACCGAGCATATGATCGCGCCGGATGTTGGTCTGATCGCAAAGCTTCTGGAAAGCCCGCACTTCCTGCTCAAGCAGCACCCGCAACTGTTCTATCCCGTCCTGCTGCAACTGGTCAGGCAGGTCCGCCAGCGCGCGCAACAGAGGGCGGGCCGCCTCGAGCAGCGGGTTGCGCGAGGCCCTGATCGCGGCAAGGCGCTCCGCGGTCGATTCACCCGGCGGCGCGTCTCGATGAGGGGACGGGCCGGACGCCGCCGCGCTCGCGGCTCGGGAAGACACTTCTGCCTGGGCGAAATGTGAGGCGGCGGCCTGCATGCCGCCCTGATCGCCAGGCCACGGGGCACGCTCGCGCGAGCGGTTTGCTACGTCTGAATGCACTGACTGACCTTTTCTCTCTGGATTGTCGTTGCCCCTTGTTATTCGAGGCTTTAGCGTCTCACGCTGCCTGGTACCCGCTGATGCGTGCTAGCCGCGCACGCCCCACAGTTCGAGCTTCAGCGACGGGAATTCGCCGGCGACATGCAAGGCAAGTCCACCGTGTCGCGCGACTTCGTCCCACAACGGGCCGCCACGGGCGAACTCGTAATAGACAAAGCCCGCGTTAAAGGGGATCTGTCGCGGCGGGACCGGCAACGCCTGTAGCGCGATGCCCGGCAGATGTCCCCGCACCAGATCGGGCAGCCGTTCAGAGGGGCCGGCTTTCGCCTGAGCGGCAAACTGTTGCTGGAGCAGGTCGGGCGGCATCGCGGCATGCACCGCGAGCACCACTGCCGTGAAGCCGCGCATGTCGACGGGATCGACCACCGCGTTGCGCATTCCATGTCCCAGCTCTCTTAGTTCAATGTGCTGTGCGCTGCGCACCAGCACCGCATTGAGCAGTAGATGCGTGTCGTCCACCAACGGCTTCAGACACAGGTGCGGCGTGGTGTGCTGGTAAGCCGGATGGGAATCGAGCGGCCGCCGGCTATCGGTGCGCACGTAGGTCGACAGTTCTCCCGCCATGCCGAGCAGCAGTGCGTAAAGATCGGCCGGGGACGTGGCCGGCACCCGGCGTAGATGCTGGAGCAAGGGCTCGTAACGGTTGAGCGTTTGCAACAGCAGATAGTCGGAGACCTCCGCTGTGGTCCCGGCGTTGCCGTTAGCGCCGGTCAGCCGGGTTGCGAGCGCGGTTGCACGCAGGCGCGTGAGTTCGTGAATCTTCGCGAGCCAGCTCGTGAGCAGTTCGCTCGCACCGAAGCCCGCCACCGGCGGAATCAAGGTCTCGTCCAGCGCGATGCTGCTGTCCGCGTGAATCGTCTTGACGCGAGTGAGCGCGAGGCCGATCCATGCATCGGTCAATTCCTTCTCCGGCACGAGCCGCAGGCGCAGGTTCGACAACTGCACGGTCTTCGGACCTTGTCCGATCGAATTCGTGTCGCGCAACTCGGTGTCGAATACGGCGTTGCGCGCGAGCGAGTCGGCGGCGTTGTCGAAGTTCGTCTCTTCGCCGTTCGGCACACGCACGGGCACCGCGAGATAGATCACCTGATCCAGGTGCTCCGCGCGGACGGTGAGCGGCGCGGGCGGCGACGTGCTGGCGGGCATATCGAACGGTGTGCCGTCGGCGAATACGCCACTGGCCGACTTCACGATCACCTTGCCGAGCGCCAGCGCTTCGCTATCGAGACTGTAGTGACTGAAGCCGAAGAAGAACGGCGAGAGCGTTGCTGCGCGTTTGTGCGCATAGTGCTCGAGGTATCGCTCCTGTTGCTGAAAAAGCTGCGGGCGCAGAAAGAGCCCCTCGCTCCAGACCACCTTGTTATGCCAGCTCATGCTTTTATTCCACTATTTTCTTTCGGTGATCCTGATTGCGTTCGGTTCAAGATCGATGGTCAGTTTCAGTTTCGGCGAGCCGCGATACCACGCCGCATCGGGCGCGGACGGTAGCGGATAGGCCGCGCGCCATACCGAGCTGGGCAGATCCCGATAGGCCGCGAGTATTCCGATCACGGTCGTGGCGGGATCGGTTTTGGTCCGGATAAATTTGCTCTCGCCTGGCCGCAACTGGAATTGCGCGCGCGTGACGAGATCGTCCGCGAGGGCTGTCCTGTCTTTGTCCTGCAATGAAAAGAAGTCGGCGGAATTGAATGCCGCGTCGGTTTTCAATTCATAAACCCGTATGACGATCGGCGCCGCACGCTTCTGGTCGTCTGGATTGACACCCGACGACGCAACGACCGACAGTTCGAGCTTGACGGGTTCTTTCGCGGTGTTCGGATCGCGGCTGGCGCACGCGGTCAGCGCACATGCAAAGGCGAGGGCAATAACGGTGGCGAACGGGCGCATTGGGCAACGCAAAAATGAGGCACGATAGAAACGCAGCAAGGACGCAACCCGGCGAGGCCAGGGAACTCTAGGACCTACCGGGGACGGGGCTGCGCGTGAACCGGCAACGCGGCTCAAGTTTCCTTATTGCCCTTGATGTCGTAACCGGCTGTCACTGCGCCGCCGCTACCGCCCTGTGCGTTCTGAACGACATACTCCTGCTTGACCTTCGCAAACGAAAGGCGAACATGCTCGTGAATACCGTCGTCGGCGTTGCTGCCGGACGGATGAACCTGGGTGACGATCACATCGTTCATGGTGATCTTCAGATATTCGAGCGGGTTGCCGCCGGCTTTGCGCACAACCAGCACAGCCTGGTCGACGTGCTTACCGGTCAGGCAGTATTTCATCAGGTTCGGGCTCGCCCGATCCACGAGGTGTTCGAACTCGAGGTCGTCCACGGTCGCTTTTCCTGCGCCGCCGCCGGAGCCTGCATGCATATTCGCTTGCTGAGACACTCGCCAGCCCCAACTCCTGACCTCGATTTCGTTCTTGTGCGAAGCATCCGGCGATTCTCCATCAATACCGTTGATCTTGAGAAAAATGTCTTGTGCCATATAGAAAGTGCTCCTTGCGCGTTGAATTTTGACAGTCTGGTTTTCACTACTTGCTGGCTACATCCGCAATCTCTGCCTGCAGTGCCTCACGAAGACTACGGCGATCGTCGGCGGCCCTGATATCGTCGATAAGCCATCTGCCACGAACCCAAACCAGATCGAACTCCACCTGGTGTGGCTCCTTGAAGTTTGTAAACGACACGACGGCCTTCGCCGTGTGACGCTTCGCGACCGTGACGTCGATGCCGGTCGTCGTGATATCGAAATCCTGGCAACGGCAAACCGGATCCATGCCCAGATAGCCGGCCTCTCCCTTCAATGCCCGCTGATCCTTCCTGATGACCCGCATGAGTGAGGGCGACGCAATGGCATGAGAGCCGGACGTATCGATGCCGGGAGGATCGCCGTTGAACGTGTAGGCGCCATAGACGGTTTGCAGAAACCGCTTCGCCGAATCGACGCTCTGTGCAAGTGCCGGTTGCATGCCAAGAGCGGCCCACGCAACCGCCGCCAAAGTGCAGCTTCGCCATTGCCTCATTGCGCCCCCTGCCAGCGATACACCTTGTACGCCGGCTTCTTTTGACGATAGCCCGGACCGCCCCACATATCGTTCTGGCGAAAATCCGAGACCCACTGCAAGCCGTTGTACATGGTGATATGGCCGGCGATATTGCCGCCGGGATAAGGCTGAATAACGGCCGTGTCGCCTTTGCGTGGCGTAATCAGGTCGCCCACGGATACTTCGACAAACCCATGCGCGCGCAAAACGGGACCGTAGTTCCTGGCGAACTCGACCGCCGGTCCCTGAGAAATGACGATTCCGCCGGCCGCAAGCGCTTGCCTCACATAGGTCGCGCATCGGCCATTGGAATCCGCATGGGCGTGAGTATTCAGATGCCTGACCGCTGCATCGACATCGTAATTTTGATCGGACATATCAACGTGTTGAATCGGATCGCAATCGGTTGAAAATCACGAACGGAAAGCGGGGCGAGATGCGGACGCACACCTGTTTTCGTAGCGCTAACATGGTCTGCATCCAGAAGCCTGCTTCCGGCCGTTTCAGTCAGGCGGCTTCCTTGATGGACGGCAGCCGCGCGACGAGGCGCAGGGACACCGTCAGCCCTTCGAGCTGAAAGTGCGGGCGCAGAAAGAACTTCGCCTGGTAGTAGCCGGGGTTGCCTTCCACTTCCTCCACCACCACCTCCGCGGCGGCGAGCGGCCGCCGTGCCTTGGTTTCCTGCGATGAGTTGGCGGGATCCGCGTCGACGTAATGCATGACCCACTCGTTCAGCCAGCGCTGCATGTCTTCGCGCTCCTTGAATGCGCCGATCTTGTCGCGCACGATGCACTTGAGGTAATGCGCGAAGCGCGAACAGGCGAACAGATATGGCAGGCGCGCGGACAGATTCGCGTTCGCGGTGGCGTCCGCGTCGTAATATTCAGCGGGCTTCTGCAACGACTGCGCACCGATGAAAGTGGCGTGATCGGTGTTCTTGCGGTGGATCAACGGGATGAAACCGTTCTTCGACAATTCGGCTTCGCGCCGGTCCGAGATGGCGATTTCGGTTGGGCATTTCATGTCGATACCGCCGTCGTCGGTGGGAAACGAATGGCACGGCAGATTCTCGACCGTGCCGCCCGATTCGACGCCGCGGATCAGCGAGCACCAGCCATACAGCTTGAACGAGCGATTGATGTTCACGCCCATCGCGTAGGCCGCGTTGGCCCATGCATAGCGATGGTGATCGGAGCCGTTGGTGTCCTCTTCGAAATCGAACTCGTCGACGGGGTGGGTTCTCGCGCCATAGGGCAGCCGGGCAAGGAAGCGGGGCATGGCAAGCCCGACATAGCGCGCGTCTTCGCTATTGCGCAGCGAGTTCCACGGCGCGTACTCCAGGTTTTGCGTGAAGATCCTGGTCAGGTCGCGCGGGTTGGCGAGCTCCTGCCATGATTCCATTTGCAGGACCGCAGGCGACGCGCCGGAAATGAACGGCGTGTGCGCCGCTGCGGCCACCTTGGCGATCGAGCCGAGCAGATCGACGTCGGGCGGCGTATGGTCGAAATAGTAGTCGGCTACGAGGCACCCGTAAGGCTCGCCGCCAAGCTGGCCGTACTCCTGTTCATAGATCTGCTTGAAGAGCGGGCTCTGATCCCACGCCATGCCTTTGTAGCGTTTCATCGTGCGCCGCAACTCGTCTTTCGACACGTCCATGAAACGGATTTTCAGACGCTCGTCGGTCTCCGTGTTCGAGACCAGATGGTGCATACCGCGCCAGGCGGACTCCAGTTTCTGGAAGTCGTCATGGTGAAGAATCAGATTGATCTGTTCGGAAAGCTTGTGATCGATCTGCGCGATGATCGCCTCGATGCTTTTATACGCGTCGTCGCTGATCGTGGCCGACTGCAGCAATGCCTGTTCGGCGAGCGTCTGCACGGCGTGTTCGACAGCCACGCGGGCCTGTTCCGTTTTCGGTCTGAATTCCCGGTTGAGCAACTGGGTAAAGTCGGACGGCGTATGCGCTTCCGCAGCCCCCGCGTGGATCTGTTGTGTTGCCATGTCATGTCCTCCGGATCTGTTCTGCTCAGGCGGTCAGATGGTCGTGACCGTATCCACTGTGTCGTGGTCCGCGTCTGTCACGAGCGGTTTCGGTGTGGCCGCAAGCGATTTCAACAACGCCGGATCCTGTAGCAATCTGTTGACGAGTGATTCCGCACCGGACTTGCCGTCCATATACGTTTGCAGATTCGCGAGTTGCGTGCGGGCTTCGAGCAGTTGGCGCAGCGAATCGACCTTGCGGGCAACGGCCGCCGGCGAGAAGTCTTCAATGCTCTCGAAGGTCATGTCGACCAGCAACTGTCCCTCGCCTGATAGCGTGTTCGGCACCGTGAATGCGACGCGCGGCTCGATCGCCTTCATCCGTTCGTCGAAGTTGTCGATATCGATGTCGAGGAAACCGCGCGCGGCTACCGGCGGCAGCGCCTCGACGGGCGCGCCGGAAAGGTCCGACAGCACGCCCATCACGAACGGCAATTCGACCTTTTTCTCGGAGCCGTAGACTTCGACGTCGTACTCGATCTGCACACGTGGCGCCCGATTGAGCGCGATGAATTTCTGCGAACTGCTGGGAACGGACATGGAGGTCTCCGTGGACGGTGGTGAAGAGTCGGCAGCGGTCAGTCAACCTGCTCGACGGAAGATGTGTGTGACATGGTGGCGGGTGAGGGCCTTTCCGGCGCTGGCGCAAGCGCATACGTGCATTGGAAAGCGAGCGCCGCGATGGGTAGCGCGCTCGCGTCGACGAGGTCGATCTCAATGCGTGTGACCATTCGTTTCGACGCAAAGGCGTCGAGCCATAACGCGGAAAGGCGCGGTAGCACGTGTTGTTCGATGAAGCCGATCAGCACGCGAGCCCCGGTTTCCTGAACAAGGCACCTGCCGACGATGTAGTCCACCACTTGCCGGCTGTACGCGAGCGCCATGTCGTGAACGTCAGCCATGCGTCTGGCAACGCGCTTCAGATGGAGCCGCACGATGCGCGCAAGCGATTCGTGCGCGAGAGGCCGGTACGGCACTACGGTGACGCGGCCGAGAAATGCCGCGGGAAATGCCTTGAGCAATTCGGGTCTGAGGGCTTCGCGCAATTGGTTTGCATCGGGTGAGCGCGACGCATCGGCGCACAGGGTGGCCGTGAGTTCCGACCCAGTGTTGCTGGTGAGCAGAATCGTCGTATTGCGGAAATCGATGTAGCGGCCGTCTCCGTCTTCCATATAGCCCTTGTCGAAGACCTGGAAGAACACTTCATGCACGTCGCGATGAGCCTTCTCGATTTCGTCGAGCAAGACCACCGAATAAGGGCGGCGCCGCACGGCCTCGGTGAGCACGCCTCCCTCGCCGTAACCGACATAGCCGGGCGGGGCGCCTTTCAGTCCGGAAACGCTATGGGCCTCCTGATACTCGCTCATATTGACGGTGATCAGGTTCTGCTCGCCGCCGTAGAGCGCCTCGGCGAGGGCGAGCGCGGTTTCGGTCTTGCCCACACCGGAGGGTCCGGCAAGCAGGAAGACGCCCAGCGGTTTCTTCGGATCCGTGAGCCCGGCGCGCGCGGTTTGCACCCGTTCGCCGATCTGACGCAAGGCGTCGGACTGCCCGATCACGCGCGCTTCGAGCGTGGCTGGCAGCGACTGCACGGCGGCCACTTCGTCGGTGACCATGCGGCCGACGGGAATGCCCGTCCAGTCCGACACAACCTGGGCGACGATCGCCTCGCTCACGTCCGCGAACACCAGTGGCGCATCGCCCTGCAATTGCGTGAGGGCGTGCTCCAGATCTTTGAGCGTGTGAAGCGATGCGCGCGCCTCCATGCTCGTGTCCGCGCGTGGCACGCCGCTATCGACGCCGAACGCATCACGAGCGGTGAGCAAGGCCTGCGCCGCTGCGAGCTGCGCTTTCCAGCGGGCTTCGATGCTCCCTTCAACGGCGACGAACTCATCGACGCGCGTCTGGGCCGCCGTCAGTGCGCGGCCGGTGTCCAGCCCGATACGCGATTCCGCGGTGAGCAACTCGCTTTCGACGCGTGCCGCCCGTACGCGCTGACGCACGTCCTGCAACTCTCGCGGAGGTGCGTGCTGGGAAAGTGCGACACGCGCGCACGCGGTGTCGAGAAGACTGATGGCTTTGTCCGGCAGTTGCCGTGACGGGAGATAGCGATGCGACAGCGTCACGGCCGCGCGGATCGCCTCGTCGCGCACGACGACATCGTGATGCCGCGAGAAGGTCTTTGCGAGGCCGCGCACCATATCGATAGCGGCCGGTTCTTCCGGTTCCCGTACCTGCAGGACCTGGAAACGCCGGGTGAGCGCCGGATCTGTTTCGATGTGGCGCTTGTACTCCGCCCAGGTCGTGGCGCCGATCGTGCGAATCGCGCCACGCGCAAGCGCGGGTTTCAGCAGATTGGCAGCGTCGCCAGTGCCTGTCTGACCGCCCGCACCGATCAGCGTGTGGATTTCGTCGATGAACAGGATCACCGGCACGGCCGTCTTCAGCGCGGCCTCCAGCACGCCTCTCAAACGGGACTCGAATTCGCCCTTCATGCTCGCGCCGGCGAGCAGCGCGCCCACGTCGAGCGTCAGCAAGCGCACGCCCACCAGTTTGGGCGGCACGTCGCCGGTGGCGATGGCGCATGCGAGTCCCTCCACGACAGCGGTCTTGCCGACGCCCGCTTCGCCAGTCAGCAACGGATTGTTTTGCCGACGGCGCAGCAGCACGTCGATCATCGTGCGAATTTCCAGCTCGCGCCCGATGACCGGATCAATTTCGCCGTTGTGCGCACGCGCGGTCAGGTCCGTGCAGAACTGTTCGAGCGGCGAAGCTTTTGATTGCGCGGCAAGCGCATGCGAGGTCTCGCCTGGCACCGCCGGTGAAAGATCGCTGTTGTCGTAGGGCGCTTCAGCGGTTTCTGGGGACGCGCCTATGGATGCCAGCAGAGATGGGTTCAGACCTTCGGCGGTTAGTCTCGCGAACGCCGGTGAAATGCAAAGCAGCATACGCCGCAATTCCACCGTCTGTACGAGTGCCGCGACGAGCCATGCGCTGCGAATGCGCCGGTCATTGAAGCTGAGCGTGGCCAAGACCCAGGCTCGCTCGATCGCCATTTCGACGTGATGCGAGAAATCGCTGATCGAACTGGCACCTGCGGGTAGTGCGGCGAGCGCGCTTGCCATGTCACGATCGAGCGCTTCCCGGTCGATACCACAGTGCCGCGCAATCCGATGCAGGTCCGAGTCGGGCTGTTGCAGCAGTTGATGCAGCCAATGCACGAGTTCGATATACGGATTGCCGCGCAGCTTGCAGAAGACGGTGGCGGACTCGATGCTTTTGTATAGCGTAGTTCCGAGCTTGCCGAAGAGCGCCTGTCGCGTAGTCGTCATGGGGTTTCTCTGCGTCGCTGTCATGCGTTTTCGTGCTTTCGCTCGTTGTCGGGCGAAGCAATTGCGGATCGGCCCAAATCAATCTGGGATCAATCTGAAAATAGGGCTGCGGGCTATTCGATCCATTGCGGATCAATCAAATTGCCATTCTTAAGTCATGATATTTTTTTTAAGTGAAATAAAATCGTCAGGATTGTATTAAGCGCATGACTTGATTCATTCGTCAATTGATGTCTGTCGAAATAGATTGAAAATGGATGGCGTTGTGAAAATTCCGAGTCGGATTGGGATCGTTCTTCATGAAAGTGTTATTTTTTGATTCTATTGTGCATATAGGTGATTGTTTTTATGGAGATTTATGGATTTACACCAATGTCTTGAAATTACGGGAGAGTCGTGAAAATATGTGAAATACCGTGCCCTGAAAGATTTTTATCCTAATTTTTATCAAAAAAATAAGAGGTAGCGGTGAAATAGAATTTCATTCTTTTTGAAATGGACTGATGCCCGGGATTCGTGTTTAGAATGCGACTCCCGCCAATCAGGAAAGCACGGGCAATGACATGTGGGTGAGAAGATTTATCAGGCATGAAGTGAGGGTGTCCCCGCGCGTTGAAGCGGGCCCGACACAAACGGAACGCAAACTGCCTGGAGACGGGCGCCTTGCACATCAGAGCGCCGACGATCATCTGCGCGCCCCCGAATACGATTCCGAGTACCGCAAAGACGAAGATCTGCTTGGAAGCAGCGCAATATTCGGCCTGATCGGCGCCGCCCTGGCGTCTGATACCGGCGAGTCGCGGCGAGATCGCAGCGAAGCAAGCAGCGGTATCAACGATCTGATCGAAACGTTGCACGAGCAGTACCTGCGCGTACTTTGCGATCCCCATGCGTCTCTGTCTGGAGGTTGGGAAGGGCAATCCGCCCTTTCAGCCGGCGTGTATCCGGCTTCGCACTACGAGGCGCAATCCGCTGCACGGACACCGCACATCGCGTCGATCGAAGCACCTGTGTCCGGGGCGCGTTTCATGGAAGACGCGTTCGGCCCGCTCGCCGCGGACCTGGAAGCCGACTTCGACGTGGCGGAGCCGGCGCCCGAAATCCTCGGTCTTTTCGCACCGGCGGCACACCTCGCCGTGGCCGCACGGCGCGCGCGCGTGTTGCCGCCCGCGCTGGCACGACGGGACCACCATGCGTTGGGTCTGGACAGCCCGTTGCCGGCCCCACGTTCAATGACACACGAAGAGACTCGATGACCGCATATCTATCCCGCAGCAAGAAGACAGAGTGGCAGCAAGGCGCCGCAGATGGACAGGCCTAAGGCGCCTGCTTCCTGGGCCGTGCAACGCGAGGCGCGTTCCGCGCGCGAAGGCGCCGCCACGCCCCGACGAGCGAGCGCGCATCTGTTGCCAACGTTGCTCGACCGTCTGCGTGACGATGCGCCGCGCAGGCACACGGAAGCGCCCAGTGAATACACGGTGACCCGTTCGCAGATGCGCGACATCGTGCAGCGCGATCTGGCATTCCTGCTGAATACGACCAGCATGGAGGATCTGATCGATCGCGAGCGATATCCGCATGTGGCTTCGTCGACGGTGAATTTCGGCGTGCCGCCGCTTGCGGGGGCCTTCACGGCAACGCGCAAATGGGAACACATCGAGAAGATCATCCGGTCCGCGATCAACGAGTTCGAGCCACGGCTTATCGCCGAATCACTCAGCATTGCGCCGCTCGCCGGTGTCGATGCCGAGGTTCACTACAACGTGCTGGCATTCGAGGTCCGCGGCATGATTCGCATGGATCCGTATCCGCTCGAATTCATGGTGCAGAGTTCCCTCGACCTGGAAACGAGTCAACTGAACGTCACTGGAATGCGCGCGGGCTGAGCGTGATCCTGTATCTAGGGAGATGCACGAAGAACAACCGCAAGTGCCGATGGCCAAGCGGGATGAAGGTCAATGATGAGCAAAAGCAGAAAACACCTTGTGCAGAGCGCGGGGACAACGAAAGCACCTGTGCCTCACAACTGGATGACCCCGGTCGACTCCGCGGCACCGTGCGGCATCGACCTCGAATACGACCCGGAATTCGTCGTTCTCGCGGCGAAAATCACCACGAGGCCGGACGCGCAATACGGCGATTTCGTGGGATCGCCGGAGCCCGTCAACTGGAGCGACGTCGATCGCGACTGCCGCCGTTTGATGATGCGCAGCAAGGACATGCGTCTCGCCGTGCTGTTCACGCGCTGCCGCACCCGGCTTACCGGTGCGGCGGGACTCGCCGAGGGCGTGGGCCTGCTCGCCGCGTGGCTCGCGGCTTTTGCGGATCAGATTCATCCGCAGCCCGGCGTCGACGCGGATCGCGAGGCCGCGCTCGAAATCCGCATGAACGCATTGCAGGCCCTGACCGACGTGGATGGTCTGCTTGCGGATGTGCGAGAAATCGCGTTGACGAAGTCGACTGCCACGCGCCTTCAGGTGCGCGACATTGAGCGTGCGTTTGCTTATCCCCGTCTAAACGATGCGCTTGCGCCGGAATCGGTGACGCGGCAACTCGACGATCTGCGCTCACAGCAGCAGGGCACGTTGACGGGCTTCGACGAGGCGCTCGTCAGCCTCGCCGCGATCGACGCATGGAGCCGCGAGCACCTGGGCGTCCACGCGCCGAATCTTTCGGCGCTGACCCGGTTGCTCCAGCATGTTGCGCGAGATGGTGCGTACGCGGACAAAAGGAAAGCGGACATCGCTATGAGTGACCCGCCGACCATCGAACGCGGCGTGGATGAAGCGCCTCCCGATTCGTTGGCCGGGCATGAAGGGGAGTCGGCGCGCGGGAACGTCGATGTGATGGCAGGTGAGAGCGGCGGCACGCCACTTACCGATCGCCACACCGCTCGCGAGCTAATCAGGCAGGCCCGTGAGTGGTTTGAGAAAAACGAACCGAGCAGTCCGGTTCCTTTGCTGCTCGGGCGCGCCGAGCGACTTGTGGGTAAGCGCTATGCGGAGGTGGTCAAGGCCATTCCCGCTGAACTGCTTGTTCAATGGGAGAGCGAGGGGTGAGCGCCCCACGTGGGAGCGGCGGCGCAGGCCGCCTGAACAAATCAAATAGACATCGGTACGCTTCGCCACGAAGTAGTCGATACGCGAAGCGAATTGATGATAGGTCGCTCCCGTCATGCCCTTCACCGAGCTTCCTTTTGTATAGTCGTATGCGAGTCCGCATAGCCGCCGACACACCGCACGCAACCCTCCGCCCACTAGCATGAGCGGCCACGCCGCACCCATGAAGAAGGCGCGAATCATCGCGCCTTTTTTTCGCCCGTGCATCCGGTGCACTCGGGCCGACCCGTGATCTGTCAACTCCAGTGCGCATTGTCATGCGGCGCGCATTAGTCGCATTGCTTTTCCGACTTATCCCATGTACGCCGCTGCCGGCCTCCACAGATGATTTTGTGCCTGCAGTGGCTAAGCCGCTGCAGCAGCACCGGTGGCTTGGCTCGCCGGTCGCCTTCGTCTATTTCATGGAGTCGTGGAAATGTCGGATCAGGAACGTAAAGGCACGTTTTTATCACTTCGTCACTGTAGGCACGCTCACCGGGCACGGCGGGCGTGTCACCACCGGGCGGTCTATCACGCTGGCCGGGCTGCCCCTTGCGTGTGTCGGAGATATCGTGACATACAGCGACGGCGCGCGTGCCGTGATCAACGACAGTCCGCATCGCAGTTGCACACATCCACCCTGTTCGTGCCGCTCGATGAGCATGGCAACCAGCTTCAACTTCAGTGAGGGTGTGCAGGTATGAAACGACGCATAGCAGTTGTGGGCGACACCTTGAGCGGCGGGGGCGAGGTTCTTGACTATGTGCAGGGCACCGGCTTTCGCTTTCACGGCCATAAGGCCGCACTACTCGGCAAGGAAGCATTCTGTCTGACGTGCAAAAGCACCGGGATACTCGCGAAAGCGGGCGGCCCGTATCGGCTTCAATACGAGACGACGCACCATGTGGCACTCGATGGAGATATCGTTCTGTGCCAGTGTTCAACCCCACCGCGCGTCACTGCGAGTCTGGCAGGAGAGTCGTGGTGCGAGGACCGCGATTATGAATACGCGCGACGCGTGGAGCTTGATGGTGAGCACGCGTCCCAAGTCGAGTATGCACATCAACGCCACGATGAGCAGTTTGCGCTTGTTGACGCCGCACATAACGTAGTCCCTGACACGCCTTACACCGTGTTTCTACCTTCGGGCGAACGGATTCACGGCATGACCGATTCGCGCGGACGAACCCGGCGCTATCAAACGGACAGCGCGCAATCCATCAAGATTTACCTTGGACACAGATAGGAGGTTTGATGCCGGATGCACTTGGGACAGCAATAACGAACACCAATTCTAATTCGTGTGTGATCGTACGCACGGATCGGCTTTGCAAGCCGTGGCGAATCTCTCAGGCGGGAATCGGTTTTATTGAAGCATGGGAGGCTTTCCGGCCACATCTATACGACAACGATGGCGGTGGGCGCGGTGGAAATACAACTATTGGCTTCGGGCACCTGGTTCATATGGGTCCGATATCGGGTGTATCCTCTGAAGCCCCTTTTTTGAGGGGTATATCGTTGGAGCGTGCGCACCAATTAATGCATCAGGATTTGATAGACCCTGAACGGATCGTGAATCAACGCATAAATGTTCCGCTCTTTCAATACGAGTACGATGCATTAGTCGATTTTGTTTATAATTTGCGCAGTCACAATGAGGGACTTTTGCATCTCGTAAACACCGGCCACTACGACCAGGTGCCAGCAAAGTTTTTGGAATATTCGTGGGCAGGCGACGTACAACCGCGTGGCATTTTAAGGCGGCGCCGTGCAGAGGGAAACATGTTCAAGGATGGGAATTACGATGCGAGCCATTAAAGCAATCATTGTAGCGACTGGCTTTGCCTTTGCCACGTCTGCATTTGCTGACGCGGCTTGTGAGAAACACGCTAAAAAGCGTAATGATTTTCTCGAATGTACAAAAGCTGACGCAGACAAGATGCTTTTTGACTCGAAAAGTCTATATCTTAGAATTAGAGAGCAAGCCAAAGGAGACAGGCGGGCCGCGATAGACCAAAATTATCAGATATGGAAAGACAAGCTTGAATCAGATTGCACAGTGTTAGGCTATTCATTCAATGGGTGGGGGGGAGACTACACGCCGGATACTGATTTCCAGATTGCAGAATGTCGAAAGACCATCGCGACTCAGGAATTTGAGTTTTATAAACGGCTCACATGCCCCGGCGATATGGAAACGTCTCCAGTTCCAAAGTGTGCGGCCATAAAAAAGGCGCTTGACGAGAGCCGATAGAAAAACACGATCCCCGCTACGGCGGGGATTTTTATTGGAACGAAGACCTGCGTGAAAACCGATGAGGCATGGCATCCCCTTGTCAAATGGAAGTAGTCTTTAGGAGTTCTCTGATGTCATACATGTCTGCCATGGGGATAAGTTTGCATTTGTAGTGAGAGCTACATTTGCAAACGGCGCAAGCCACTCAATCAGAGAAAAACGATGACAAGCAGACGGTTATTTTTGCGTAATAGCGCATTATCTCTCGTGGGAATCACATCGCAAATTGCCCGCGCCACCCCCGAGTCGCCCCAGCTCCCTGCAACGTCGAACCACGGCTATGCGCTAACCAATGGCGCGAGCGCACTGAAGCGCGACGATGGGTCATGGATTTTTTGGGTTCGCATTATCAATTATGATAATCCTGATGATGATATTAACGCAAGTCTTGAGCTGGCAACTGATAGGGCATTCTCGCAAATCATCGAAAACCTTCCTTTTACTCTTACGAATTCACGATCTTTCATTGCCCAGCCGGTTTACACGCCAAAATCCGGAAGTTCGCAACTCTTTTATCGCTATGTGATCGGATCGAATCCTTCGACTTCTCGTTCGGTAAGTTCGGTCGTTAACTCAATTTCCCCATGGGATACTGAATCAAAGGCTGAATAACAAATGGCAAAAGTAGAGTTGGTGTTGCAATGGGTCGAAACGGGGTCGAATTCGATGGGATCTTATCAGGCGTTCATGTCTGCAGGAAATAGTCCAAGCGACTCGCTGTCAATAATCCAGAACGGCAGCAATCTGATTGCGACCGTATCAAATGTCAGCAATATGCTGAAACCGATCCGCATCATTACTAACGGCTTATCAGCCACGTCCGCACTAACCCGGATCGTGACTGACTGGAAAGACCCAAATAAAATGGTTCAACCCGGGGATGTGCTAACTCTTGTCAGTGCGACTGGTACAATCGCCGTTACGCTACTTATATGGGCGGAAATTGGACCCGGCGCGGCAGCGGCAATTGGAGCACTCGCCCTTGCCGCTGACTTGCAGTCTTCGTTTCAACCGTATGTGAGTGCCGCTAAGGTATGGCTTGGAGCTGCATTGTCGAAGACGCTGCAGCTTTCAAAACCAGCATCCATTGCCAGCGCATCGCTTTATTGGGGAAGCGTCAACCACGGGAACGGGTATAACCTTTACACATATGATGAGATAATGTCCGGTAAGGGTCTATTCGTCTATCTGAGTGATAGCATGACAGCGCCGGGTTTGATAAGAATCTCTGGAACCCCAGTGCCGGGTAGTTTTACACCGGTAGCAGACTCCCTATATAAGCAGAGTTACTGCCGGGCGCTGTATGACGAGAGGGGAGGCTCGGACCTTACCAGCTGGATGAATTATTGTCAGAGTACTATGTTCCGATGAAGACGCCTGCAATGCCACTCAGTATTCGAGCTGCCATCGTCGCTTTTTTTCTTGCCTTTTTATGTGAGGTATCGGTAGAAGGCGTTTTGTTATGGAGTCTGCCTTTAAAGCCGACAGGATGGGTCGCCATAATCGCAAGCCTTATAGCTAATCCGTTGGCACTGGTGTATGCAATGAAACGCCGAAAATGGGCCTTTGATCTTCTCAAGTGGATCGCAGCGTTTAGCATTGTATGGACCGTGTCCGGTGGACCCTATCTTTCGGTATTAGGCGTGTGGTCTATCGCTCTTATTGCGCTTTGCGTATGGCTTCGCGTTCTAGCGTTTATCATGCTACGGCGCGAGTCGGCGAGAGAGTGGATCGACTCCGCTATGGCGGCACGCCACCTGTAGCGCAGGACAAGCGACGAATCTGCGCCGCGGATATTGACGCCCGCTTCGTGCGGGCGTCTTTACGTAGTTTCTCAAGGGTCGCTTTCGCAGGAGCGGGAATCGACCCTCTCGACACTT
>NZ_JARESX010000055.1:0-46767 GCF_046026435.1 Paraburkholderia sp. RL17-381-BIF-C
CGCTGCATCAGCAGCAGAGAAACGAGATTATGGAGAGCGAGAGACATGTCGTCAACCCCCTTCGCGCAATATTTTTCAAAAAGTTGAGGAGCACCGAAACAGACCTCACAGCGACACCGCCAATTTAGTTAGCCATCCGATCTAATTGGCCGCTCGCGGAACAATTCTACTTGCGGCATCGAGACAGTGACCCACGACCGCACCTCTACCAAACCCATCTGGCAATGACCCAACCTCGCTATATATAGAGCACTCGCCGCCCGACAGAAAGCAGCGCCAGAAGAAACCAAAGCCGAGTCAGCCGAGAAAACTAAAGTTTCCGCCTTGCCGGCCGTCAACCAAGATATCCCGTCACTCCAATTACCGCCGACCATGGACAATCCAGTCGAGGAACACGTCGACGAACGCTCACCCGCCGCGCAAACGCCAGCCCTCAATCTGGATAATGTCCCGGTGGGCACCGCTCTCGACTGGCCGATCGTCGACGCCGACGGCACGCTCCTTTTCACGAGCGGCACCATCCTCGCGACCACGGACGAACGCACCTTCCTGTTCAACCACTTCCGTCCTCAACGAGGCGACCTGCTGGATGCGGGCACACAAGCGCCACCTCAGCCAGACACTCAGGCAGACCCTGGCGGCCCATTGACGCTAAAGGACATGCACCTGGAAATCGGTGCATTGATCGGTGTGCGTCCGCAACTCGGCAGCGGCGCGCCGATGCATCCATGCCGCATCATCGGCTTCGCACCGAATCACGCGCTCTTCGTCACGCCGCCAATGCACGACGGTCGCATGCTCCCCTTGGGCCTCGGCGAAAACATCGAAATCGTCGCGATTGCCAGTCATGCCGTGTTTCGTTTCGTCTGCACGATCGAGGCAATCTGCCGCTCGCCGTTCGACTACGTCGTGTTGTCGAAACCCGGCGTGATCCGTCGCCTGCGCGAGCGCAAGTCGATCCGCGTCCGCACGCACCTCGCGGTGCGTTTCGGCATCGGTGAAAACGGAGACTCGTATGAGGGGCTTGGACTCGCGAAAGGCATTAGCGCACTGGGCATGCAGTTGATCGCCTCCTGGACGCTGGGTGCTGTCGGCGACCGGTTGCGTCTGGCGTTCCGCCTGAAATCGAAAGATCTCGATACGGAGATCGAAACCACGGCCGTAATCCGCAATGTGCACAAAGGCAACGGGCCGGGCGAGCCTTCGACTCATGGGCTCGAACTCGATCAGCTCGACGCGACCCAGCAAATGGCGATGAAAGTCTTCGTATTCGACCGCCAGGACGACGTGGTGTATTGGTCGAACGGCTTGAAATAAATCAGCGCAGGACGGCGAGCGGCGCAACGCACCCGCTGCTCAGCCCATCAATTCTTCCGGCGTACAACGTCGCGCGCCCCACGCATCGGCGAGCACTTCGCAGCGGCCCAACCGTAACGCCTCACGCTCGAAATCGACGAACACGACTTCGTCCACGTCGAGCGGGCGCACTGGCGTATCGTGCGTGCGCCCGTCGGTGAGGATCCACAGCCAGCGTTGCTGCGCAGGTTTGCGGCGCGCGCTGCGCTCCAGCAGCTGGGTCGCTCGCTGAATGCCGGCAGTGAGCGGTGTGCCGCCGCCGCCGCCCACCGGACTCAACCACCGCTCGTTCCACCAACGCGGCACGGCGGGACCGAATCGCACATCCGCCCCCGCACCGCCGAAACAGACCAGGGCGGCCTCGGCACGCGCGGCGCTCGCGTGGTCGAACAAGGCGACCAACAGTCCCTTGGCGAGCGCGAGGCGCTGCCCGCCCAGCATGGAACCCGAACAATCGAGCACGAAACAATGCAGCACGCCGCCACGCGGCGCCTCGCGCATAAAACGCAGATGCCCGGCTCGCAACGCGCCTTGGCCCTTCGCCGCGAGTGTGTGAGGCCACGCGATGCGCTTGCCCGGCGTCCCATGCAAGCGGCTGTACGCACCCGCACCTTGCCGCCATCGAAAACCGCTGCGCGAGTCAGCGGCGGCGCCCTTCCGATGGCTCAGCGTTTTTTTGCGCTGAGCGGTATGACGCCTTTGACCTGCGTGGTGGCGGCCGGCTCGGGGGCAAGATAGCCCCACTCGCTGTCGCCCGCCGCGTCAGCCGGCGGCGCATTGCCTTCCGCAGACGCAGACGGCCGCCCCGCGCCGCCGCCTTGAGAAGCGTCATTCTCACGCGCGTCCCGATGCGCTTGGGAATCACGAGAATGTCGCCGATGAATCAGCACCGCCTCGGCAACCCGATCGACATGCTCCGCCGTCACCGCAGACGCCTGCTCGAACGCCGCCAACGCCCGCGCCGCGCGCAGCATCACGAGATCGGCGCGCAAACCGTCCACGGCGGCGGCGATGCACAACGTGCTGACACGCGCGTGCACGGCGTCGTCGAACGCGAGTTGCGGCAGCGCGGCGCGCGCCGCTCGAATCTGCTGCACATAAGCCGCCTGCTGCTGCGCATAACCCGCACGAAACCCCTGCGGATCGAGATCGAACGCCAGCCGGGCTTTTACGATAGCCTGCCGCACATGCTGCTCGAAGCAGTTCTGCAACTCGACCATCAAGCCGAAACGGTCGATCAGTTGCGGCCGCAGCTCGCCCTCTTCAGGATTCATCGTGCCGATCAGCACGAAGCTCGCGTCGTGGCTATGCGACACGCCATCGCGCTCGACGGTATTCACGCCGCTTGCCGCCGCATCGAGCAAGGCGTCGACGAGCGCGTCGGGCAGCAGGTTGACTTCATCCACATACAGCACGCCGAGATGCGCTTTCGCGAGCAGACCCGGCGAGAAGCGCACCGAACCGTCGCGCAGCACCGTTTCGATATCGAGCGTGCCGATCAAGCGGTCTTCACTCGCGCCAAGCGGCAAATTCACCAGCTGCCCCTCCGGCAACAACTCGGCGAGCGCCCGCGCTGCCGTCGACTTGGCCGTGCCGCGCGGCCCCGCCACCAGCACGCCGCCCAGCGCCGGATCGATAGCGGCCAGCAAGAGCGCCTGCTGCAAGGGCGCCTGGCCGATCAGCGCGGCAAAAGGAAAAACAGGCCGCCGGGCTGCTGAGTTCATGTTTGCATTCCTTCAATCTGTTGCTCGCTCGCGAGCAGATGCTGTTCCACTTGCGAGCGAAAGTCGCCGGGCGTCTGCCACAAACCGCGCTGCATCGCTTCGAGCAGGCGCTCGCAAATCGAATGCAACGCGTGCGGGTTATGCCGCTGCAAGAACGCGCGGGTGTCAGCGTCGTTCAGATAGGCATCGGTCACGAGCGCGTACTGATGATCCGCGATCACGCGCGCGGTCGCATCGTAGCCGTACAGATAATCGACGGTCGCGGCGATTTCCGCCGCGCCCTTGTAGCCGTGACGCTTCACGCCATCGAGCCATTTCGGATTGACCACCCGCGAGCGGATCACGCGGGCAATCTCCTCATGCAGCGTGCGCACGCGCGGCGCGGCCGGATTGCTATGGTCGGCGTGATACACGCTCGGTTGACCGCCGGCCAGATGCCGTACCGCGGCGACCATGCCACCCTGGAACTGGTAGTAGTCATTCGAATCGAGCAGATCGTGCTCGCGGTTGTCCTGGTTCTGCAGCACCACGTCCAGCGCCGCGAGGCGCGTGCCGAACGCGTGACGCGCTTCTTCGCCCGCGCTCTTTTGCGTGTACGCGTAACCGCCCCACGACTGATAGGCGTTCGCGAGATCGGCGTCGGTCTGCCATTGCCGCGAGTCGATCATGTCCTGCAGACCCGCGCCATACGCGCCGGGCCGTGCGCTGAACACGCGCCAGCCGGCGCGCTTGCGCGCCTCGGCGGCGTCCATGCCGCGCGCGATGAGCGCATCGCGCTCACGCAGCACGCGCGCGCGAACCGGATTCAGGTCTTCGGGTTCGTCGAGTTCCGCGACCGCCTGCACGGCGGCGTCGAACAGATGCATCACGTTGGCAAAGGCATCGCGGAAGAAACCGGACACACGCAACGTGACGTCGATGCGCGGCCGGTCGAACACCTCGATCGGCATGATTTCGAAATCGGTCACGCGGTGGCTGCCGGGCGCCCACTTCGGCCGCACGCCCAGCAACGCGAGCGCCTGGGCAATATCGTCGCCGCCGGTGCGCATGGTCGCGGTGCCCCACACGGAGAGGCCAATGGCGCGCGGATAGTCGCCCTTCTCCTGCAAATGCCGTTCGATCAGTTGCTGAGCGGACTTCAATCCCAGCGACCAGGCCGCTTGCGTGGGAACCGCGCGCGTGTCGACCGAATAAAAGTTGCGGCCGGTGGGCAGCACATCGGGGCGTCCACGCGATGGCGAACCGCTCGGTCCCGGCGGCACGAAGCGCCCTTCGAGACCGCGCTTCAGATGAAGCATTTCCTGCGGGCCGCAGGCGTCGAGCCGCGGCAGCACATCGGCACGCAGTCGCCCGATTACGCGCGCCGCTTGCGGTAAGTCGGCACCAGGCGACGCCGAAGAGGCCGCATCTTGATCGCCGCACACGCCGCGCAACAACTCGGCCGCCAGCAACTCCAGCCGCTCACGCGTGTCGCCGCAGTGCCGCCACGGCGCATCGCTGACATTGCGCAGCACGTCGGGGCGCGGCCCGTCCCACACCGCCGACCAGTCCACCGACAACGGATCGAACAGATGGTCCATCTGCAGATCGCGCGCCAATGCATCGATCAGGCCGGCCTTCGCGCCTTGCCCGTCGCCGACAGGAAAACGCCCAAGCGCCAGCAATGTGTCGCGCCGTTGCACACCGTCCGGCGATTGCCCGAACGTATGCAAGCCGTCGCGAATCTGCGCTTCCTTCAACTCGCACAGCCATGCATCGACGCGCGTGAGGAGCGCGTCCTCATCGTCCTGCCCGGTCGGCGCCGCGAGGCTCAACTCCTCATGCAGCTTATGTTCGACGATGGTCGCCAGAATCGTGCGCCGCAACAGCTTCGAGCGGCGCGGGTCGACCATCAGCGCTTCATAGTATTCGTCCACCTGCCGCTCGAGGTCCTGCAACGGCCCATAGGTTTCGGCGCGCGTGAGCGGCGGCATCAGGTGATCGATGATCACGGCCTGCGCGCGGCGTTTCGCCTGGCTACCCTCGCCCGGATCGTTGACGATGAACGGATACAGATGCGGCATCGGCCCGAGAATCAGATCAGGCCAGCAGGCAGCGCTCAACGCGACGCTCTTGCCAGGCAGCCATTCCAGATTGCCGTGCTTGCCGACATGCACGATCGCGTCGATGCCGAACTGGTGGCGCAGCCAGAAATAGAACGCCAGATAGGCATGCGGCGGCACGAGGTCGGCGTCGTGATAGCTGGCGTAATCGCCCTGTTCGCGCGAACGCGCGGGCTGAATGCCGACGAACACCTGCCCGCAACGCCAGCCCGCGATCATGAAACGGCCGCGCCGCAGCGTCGGATCCTGCTCCGGTGCGCCCCAACGCGCGTTCAACGCCTGCCGCGCCTCGAGGGGCAACGCATTGAAGTGCGCGAGGTAATCAGCGAGCGCGAGGCTTTGCAGTGCGGGACGCAGATCGCGCACCACCGGATCGTTGGTCACGCCCTCGGTGAGCTTCTTCAGCAGCGCGTCGCCGTCGGCGGGCAAGTCGGCGAGACGGTAGCCTTCGTCGCGCAGCATCGACAGAATGCGGACCACCGAGGCCGGCGTATCCAGTCCCACGCCGTTGCCGATGCGCCCTTCGCTCATCGGATAGTTGGCGAGAATCAGCGCGACTGTTTTGTCCGCGTTATCGAGTGAACGCAGACGGCACCAGCGTCGGGCCAGTTCCGCGAGAAACGCCACGCGCTCGGCGTCCGGCTGATACCGCACCACGTCGACCTGAGTGTGCGGACAACGGTATGCCAGCCCCTTGAAGCTGATGGCGCGCGTAATGATGCGGCCGTCCACTTCCGGCAGCGCGATATGCATGGCGATATCGCGCGAATTGAGGCCGTGATTGTCCTTCTGCCAGTCTTCACGATTGCCGCCGCTCAGAATCACCTGGAACACCGGCGCGTCGCCGGCGAGCGCGAGCGGCTCCGGGTCGTCGATCGCGGACGCGGCGAAGGCGGTCGTATTCAGCACCAGCGCGGCATTGTGCTCTGCGCACAGCGATTGCACGACTTCGCGGCTGAACGCGTCTTTGAGCGAGGTAATCGCGATCGGCAACGGATTCAGGCCTTGCGCTTCGAGCGCGTCGATCAGCGTGTCGAACACGGCCGTATTGGCCGCCTGCAGATGCGCCTTGTAGAACAGGATCGCCGCGACCGGCGCGTCCGGTTGCCAGCGCGCCTGCCAGTCGGCGATAGTCGGCGTGTCACGCCCGGGATGATAGAGCGTCGCGGCGGGCAACGCGCGGGGCGGCGCAGGCTCGCGCCCCCAGCCGAAGGTCCGGTGCGCGATACAGCGCAGGAACGCCTCGGCATTCTGCGCACCGCCCTCGCGCAGATAACGCCACAGTTGATGGCACAGCTCGGCGCTTGCAGTACTGCGCGCGAGCAGGTTCGGATCTTCCTGCAAATCGCCGGAGAACATCGCGAGCGTCTGCTGCTTGCGCTCGGCGAGCGCCACCACCTGCTCGATACCGTAAGGCCAATACGCTTCGCCGCCGAGGTGATCGACCACCACCACACGCGCGTGCTGCAAGACGTCTTCGACGTAGAAATCGACCGAGGCCGGTTGCCGCAAATACGTGACGTTCGCGAGCCGCACGCTTGGGAAACCTTCACCCATGCGCGCAATCACGCTCGCGAGCAACGACAGCGTGGTATCGGCGGAGCTGAGCACGACGATGTCGGCGGGCTGCTGATCGATACGGATCACGCCTTGTGTATCGTCGACGAAACCGCCCGGCGTGGTGCGCAGCAGATGCATGAGCGCTTACGCCTGTTGCGTTTCGACGCTCGACGGCACGCCGAGCGCCACGTCGAACGCACGCTGCAACGCGGCCTGATCGAGATCCTCGCCAATCAGCACGAAGCGGCTCGGGCCGCTTTCGCCAGCCTGCCAGCGTCGATCGAAATAGCTGTCGAAGCGGCGGCCCACGCCCTGAATCACGAGGCGCATCGCCGCGCCCGGCAGCGCCGCAAATCCTTTGACGCGGTAGATCGTATTCGTTTCGACGAGCCCTTGCAGCGCGGCGATCACTGCTTCGCGCGAGAGCGCATTCGCCTGCACGACCACCGAATCGAATTCGTCGTGATGGTGGTCGGCGTCTTCGGCGGAACCGTGGTGATCGTGGCGTAGGTGGATCGTGTCTTCCGAAGCGGCTTCGAGCCCCAGTAACGTATGCAGATCGAGCCGGCCCATCTGCGCGCGCACGATCTTCACTTGCGGCGGAATCTCTTCGCGAATCACCAGCTCGACCGCGTTTTGCTGCGCGTCGTCGAGCAAATCGGTCTTGTTCAGAATCACCAGATCGGCGGCGGACAACTGATCTTCGAACAGTTCGTGCAACGGCGATTCGTGGTCGAGATTCGGATCGGCCTTGCGCTGCGCATCCACGGCGACGGGGTTGTCGGCGAACTGACCGCTTGCCGCAGCCGGACCGTCCACCACGGTGACCACGGCATCCACGGTAAAGCTGTTCTTGATCTGCGGCCAGTTGAACGCCTGCACCAGCGGCTTGGGCAACGCGAGACCCGACGTCTCGATCAGCACGTGATCGATCTGATCGCGGCGCTCGACGAGTTTTTCCATCACCGGAAAGAACTCTTCCTGCACTGTGCAGCACAGGCACCCGTTGGCGAGTTCATACAATTGGCCTTCGGTTTCGACGCCGTTTTCATCGCAACCGATTCCGCAACCCTTGAGAATTTCCCCGTCGATACCGAGTTCGCCGAACTCGTTGACGATCACCGCGATGCGCTTGCCGCCCGCATGCTGAAGAATGTGCCGCAGCAGCGTGGTCTTGCCGCTGCCGAGAAAGCCCGTGACGATGGTGACGGGGATCTTGCGCATTTGAGTTTGCATCGTGAGGTCCATCCGTAGGAGTTGCACGTGCACGCCGGCGTGTTTTTGTGTGTCTGTCTGCGCGTCTGCGTGCATCGGCCGGGTAGCCGGGTAAGCGGCGCGTAAGCCCAGCGAGCCAGGACGACAACACAACACGGGGACGAACGACGGGTTGCCGCGACAACAGAAAAACAGGAAGCGGGAATGAGAGCATGAACGCACCGCCGCATCCCCGCGGCGTTCGCCCTTCGTATTCTGGCCGGTATCCGGGCTGGCGAAAGCGCCGCTTCCCCTTCCCGGGCGAGTGATTTCTCGCCCAGTGGTGATATGCCGACGCGGCCTTGCGCGTGGACATCGAAGCCGGCTCCGTGGCGCTAAAGAACTTACCGCAGCACCACATTTCGCTTACCGTTGCGGGGGCAGCACAGGTTGACCCGATCCATGGCAGGCGGGCACCCTGTTTCCCGTTTAACTGCATGCGCACGAGCGCGCACACGAGCACCAAAGTGCGTGCGAGTGTAGGCCCGCGGCCCGGTGCCGTCAAGGAAACGCAAGCCGCAAGCGCTTATCGGGCGGGACGCCATGTGCTATCGTATGCGCGCGTTTGGTGCCCGCACATGCATTCGCGTGTGCAGTTAAACGGGAAACAGGCCGCGCTTTACGCGCTCAACCTGTGCTGTCCCCGCAACGGTAAGCGACCTGCGGCGCGATGTCTTTCATCCCGCGCCGCGCATGCGTTTTTTCGATGCCACTGTCCATGACATTCCAACGAATGCGGACGGGAAGGCAAAGCGCATGAGGCCGCCAGCCCGGATACCGGCCAGACGCGGAGGCGGCGAACCTCAGGGCAACATCACGCCGCCGGCCGCCGGAATCCGCGAGGGACGGATGTGAAGGCGCTGAAGCACGACGTGGCGCATCCGTTCGTCGATCCGTTCCCAAAGGGACCGTGGCGAGCCGCGCGTTTCGCCGTGCCTGAATCCGTAGCACTGCATGCCCCCAAAGTCCGTCATCCGGCGCGCCTGCGCGCTTCGCCCCTTTCCGCCCGTCACGACATGGCGCTCGCCATGCATGTCGCGATGACCCGCGCCTGGCTGATCGGCGCCGGCCCCGGCGACGTCGAACTCATGACCCTCAAGGCGACCCGCGCATTGGCCCAAGCCGATGTGGTGCTGGTCGACGACCTGGTGAATCCCGACGTGCTGCAGTTCGCGCGCGCCGACGCGCAGGTCGTCTACGTCGGCAAACGCGGCGGCCATCCGTCCACGCCGCAGGCCGGCATCGTCGCGCAGTTGCTCGAACACGTGCGGGCCGGGCGCAGCGTCGCGCGCCTGAAAGGCGGCGATCCGTTCGTGTTCGGCCGGGGCGGCGAAGAACAGCAGGCGCTGCATGCGGCGGGCGTCGAGGTGGAAGTCATCAACGGCATTACGGCGGGCATCGCCGCGCCCGCGGCCATCGGCATTCCCGTCACGCACCGCGATCACGCGCAAGGCGTGGTATTCGTCACCGGGCACGGCGCGGGCAGCGGCGAACCCGACTGGGCCGCGCTCGTCGCCACGCGCATGACCCTCGTGATCTATATGGGCATGCGGCGGCTGCACGATATCGTCGACGCGTTGCTCGCGGCCGGCATGAGCGCCGACACGCCATGCGCGGCGATCGAATCGGCCACCCGTCCGGAGCAACGCCATGCGCTCGCGCGGCTCGGCGAGTTCGCCGACACCGTCGCGCGTGCCGGACTCGGCTCGCCCGCGATCGTGGTGATCGGCGGTGTGGCGTCGCTCGCGCTGGCGCGCGCAGCGGCGCGGGCCGATGACGAAGCGCCTTGCGCAGACGGCGCGGCTACACAATGAAGACGCTGAGCGTGGGCATTGGTTGCCGTGCGCACAGTTCGGCCGAACAGATCGACGCGGCGGTGCGTGCCGCGCTCGGCGCGCATGCGTTCGATGAAATCGGCACCGTAGCGTCCATCGATACCAAAGCCCACGAAGCCGGCCTGCTCGAATTCTGCGCGCGTCATGCGCTGCGGCTGACGTTCTTCAGCCGTGAACGGATCGCTGCGATGCCCGTGGGGGAGCCTTCGGCGGCAGCGCGTGAGCACCTCGGCGTGGATGGCGTGTGCGAGCCGTGCGCGCTGCTTGCCGCGACGGACGGACTCGGTGAATCCACCACGTCCGCAGCGCCTCGAGCACGGCTCCTCGTGCGCAAGACCGTCCATGCCGGCGTCACCGTGGCGATCGCCTCGACCACGACCTAAGCCCAACGCGAACATCCAAACAACGACACTCAGGAACAGAACCTGCAATGAAGACCGATCCCGAATCGCATCAACGCATGACCGAGCGCCGACGCGAAGGCCACGAGAAGAAACAGGCCAACGCCACCGTCGAAAAAGGCCTGCTGATCGTCAACACCGGCACCGGCAAGGGCAAAACCACCGCCGCATTCGGCATGGCCGTGCGGGTGTTGGGCCACGGCATGCGCCTTGGCGTCGTGCAGTTCATCAAGGGCGCGCTGCACACGTCGGAGCGCGACTTTCTCGGCGCGATCGCGAACTGCGATTTCGTCACGATGGGCGACGGCTACACCTGGAACACGCAGAACCGCGACGCCGATATCGCGACCGCGCGCAAGGGCTGGGACGAAGCGCGCCGCATGATCGAAAGCGGCGAGTATCAGATGGTGATCCTCGACGAGCTGAACACGGTGCTCAAGTACGAGTACCTGCCGCTCGACGAAGTGCTCGCGGTGCTGAACGCGCGCGCGCCGATGCTGCACGTGGTAGTGACCGGCCGCCACGCGCCGGACGCGTTGATCGAAGCCGCCGACCTCGTCACCGAAATGCGCATCGTCAAGCATCCGTATCGCGAGCAGGGTGTGAAAGCGCAGCGCGGCGTGGAGTTCTGAGCGATGTCCGCGTCCTCCGAGGGCACCTCCGCTGGCGCGTCTTCAAAAGAGACGTGCTCCGGGGCATGCCCCGCTCTCTTCATCAGCGCGCCCGCGTCGGGTCAAGGCAAGACCACGATCACCGCGGGTCTGGCGCGCTACCATCGGCGGCTGGGGCGACGCGTGCGCGTCTTCAAGACCGGACCGGATTTTCTCGATCCGATGATTCTGGCGCGCGCAAGCGGCGCGCCCGTCCTCTCGCTCGATCTGTGGATGGTGGGCGAAGCCGCCTGCCGCAGCCTGCTCGCGCAAGCGGCCGCCGAAGCCGACCTGATCCTGATCGAAGGCGTGATGGGTTTGTTCGACGGCACGCCGAGCAGCGCCGATCTCGCCACCACGTTCGGCGTGCCCGTGCTTGCGGTGATTTCGGCGAAGGCAATGGCGCAGACCTTCGGCGCGGTGGCCTTCGGCCTCGCGCAATTCCGGCCGCAAGTGCCGTTTTACGGCGTGCTCGCCAATCGCGTCGGCTCCGCGCGACACGCGCAGATGCTCGAAGAAGCGTTGCCGCCAGGTCTGCGCTGGTGCGGGCACATTGCCGCCAGCGATGAAATCGCCTTACCCGACCGTCATCTCGGCTTGCACCAGGCGGACGAAATCGACGATCTCAACGCGCGCCTGGATCACGCCGCCGATACGCTCGGCCGCACCGCGCTGTGCGAACTGCCGCCGCCGGTCGAGTTCGGCGCGCCCGTGCCGGACGTGCTGCCGCGTCTGCTGGAGGGCAAGACGATTGCCGTCGCGCGCGACGCCGCATTCTCGTTCATCTATCCGGCCAACGTCGCGCTGCTGGAAGCGCTCGGCGCGCGGATCGACTACTTCTCGCCGCTCGCCGACCAGCCACTGCTCGAACACGCGGACGCGCTGTACCTGCCCGGCGGCTACCCGGAGCTGCACGCGGCAACGCTGGCGGCCAGCACGCGCAGCGCCGCGAGCATTCGCGCGCACGCGGCCGCGGGCAAGCCGCTCGTTGCCGAATGCGGCGGCATGCTCTATCTGCTTGACCGCCTCACCGACACGCAAGGCGTCAGCACGCCGATGCTCGGTCTGCTGCCCGGCCACGCGACGATGCAAACGCGCTTCACCGCGCTCGGCATGCAACGGATCGACAGCCAGCACGGGCCGATGACCGGCCACACGTTTCACTACTCGAAGCTCGACACCTCGCTCACGCCTCTGTGTTCGGCGATCCGGCCGCAAGGCGACGCGCCCGGTGAGGCCGTCTACCGCGCAGGTTCGATCGTGGCGAGCTACATGCACGCTTATTGGCCCTCCAACCCGGCCTTCGCGGCCGCCCTGTTCCATGGCGAAGCCTTTTGACGATTTCGAGCGCGACGCTGTCTACCGCGCCATTTACGAACGCCGCGACATGCGCCATTTCGTGCGCGATCCGGTCGACCCCGCCGTGCTGCAGCGCCTGCTCGACGCGGCACATCACGCGCCGAGCGTCGGCTTCATGCAGCCGTGGCGGATCGCGCGAATCACCGATCCGGCGCTGCGCACGGCCTTGCATGACACGGTGGAAACCGAACGCCTCGCCACCGCCGACGCGCTCGGCCAACGCCGCGAAGCGTTCATGAAGCTGAAAGTGGAAGGCATGCTGGATTGCGGCGAACTACTGGTGATGGCGCTGATGGACGGGCGCGAGCGCCATATCTTCGGCCGCCGCACCTTGCCGGAAATGGACCTCGCGTCGGTGGCGTGTGCGATCCAGAACATGTGGCTCGCGGCCCGCGCGGAAGGTCTGGGAATGGGCTGGGTGTCGCTGTTCGATGTCGACGCGGTTCGCCAGCTACTGCACATGCCGGAGGGCGCGCGGCCCGTGGCGATTCTGTGCTTGGGTCACGTCGACCAGTTTTACAACGAGCCGATGCTGGAAACCGAACGCTGGGCGAGCCGCCTGCCGCTCGCCGACTGTGTCTTCGAAAACCGCTGGCCGCAAGACCGCGACGCGCCGGAGTGATCGTGGCGCACTACGGTTGCAGCGGCTTCACCGACATCACCGTCGGCACGCCGCTCGTCTCGTCAGCACGCAGTTTCACGCGCCAGTCGCGCGGCGCGTCGAAGGGGAACCTGGCCAGCGCGCTTTTGACGAGCGCCGGCATGGCATGCAGCGGATCCGCGTCGCGATCGCTGCTCGACGCGCTGACTTTATAGACCTCCCGCCCGCTCGCGCGCTCGAAAAACCGCAGCGTCAGCGCGTGCCGATAGACAGGGCCGCCGAACAGCGAGAACGGTGCATAGGGCGCTCGTTCGCAGGCGCCCGGCGCGCAGCCTTTTTCACTGACGCCGATCGTCGCCGGCCGCGTGTCGTAAGCAATCGAGAGCAGATAACGCGCGGATCGATCCGCCATTTCAACGAAGCCCTGCTTTGCCAGTTCATCCGCCAGCAAGCGTTCGAAGCGCGGATGATCCGCGCCGGCCTCTTGCGACGGCATGCGCGTGATCGCATAGGTCCGTTCGCCTTGCAACGCGGCGGCGGCGTTCGAGGTGTCGGCGGTATGCACGTCGGCGCTCAGGCCGGTGCAACCGGTCAGACTCGCCGCGGCCAGCGCGGCACAGAACAGGATGGCTTTCACGATCTTCTCGCTTCGATAAGGTGCATAGTCATACGTCACGTGCGCGGCGTGAGGAAAGCGCCGGATTGCGCGTCTTCGAGCACCGGCAGACGGATCGTGAACGCCGTGCCCTGACCGGGTTCGCTCGCCACCTCGACATCGCCGCCGTGGCGCGTGACGACCGTCTTGACGAAGGCCATGCCGAGCCCCGCGCCGCCCACTTCCGGGCGCTCGGCTTCGTGAAAGCGCCGGAAGCGCTCGAACAGGCCCGCCTGCTGTTCCTTCGGAATGCCGTAGCCCTGGTCGCGAATCGTGCACGACACGCGCCTCGCCGCACCCGGCACCGCCTTCGGTGTCGGGCTCGCCACGCTGCATACGATCCGCGTATCCGGCGGACTGTATTTGACCGCGTTGTTCAGAATGTTGACGAGCGCGCGCGTCATCAACGAACGGTCGGCGCAGATCCAGTGGTCGTCGTCATCGGCGCCGGTCCCGTCGGCCGCGGCGGTTTCGGTGAGCAACGTAATACGCTTGGCGTGCGCCTGCGGCCAGACTTCGTCGCTGGCGTCGATCAGCAACTCGTTTAGATTCACCGGTTCCAGCACATAGGTTTGCGATTCGGCGCGCGCCAGTTGCACGAAGTCGTCGGCCAGCGTGAGCGCGCGCTGCGCGTAGCGCTCGATGCGTTCCAGCAAACCGCGCGCGAGCACCGGCTCGCTACGGGCGCGTTCGATCTCCACCAGCGCGAGAATCGACGCCTGCGGCGAGCGCATGTCGTGCGACAGGAGCCGCAGCGCGTCTTCCCGTTGACGCTCGGCCGCATGCAGGGCCGACACGTCGACGAGACCCGCAATCCAGCCGGTGGTCTCGCCCTGCTCGTTAGTACAGTTCGCGTAACGCAGCAAATGGTCGCGCTCGCGCGCGTCGCGCACTTCCACGCCGTGCGCCATCAGCGCGGCGAATTCATGGCGCGCCGGATCGAGCGGCGCCGGCCAGTGCGCGCGCGCGAACAGATTGTTTTCGGCATCCGACGCTGCGTCGCTGTCGATCGTCTTCACGAGCGTCAGGCCGCCCAGCACGGCCTGCATCGGGCGGCCTTCGGGCAGTGGCGCGGCGAGACGCGCGAAATGCGCCTTGGCGGCATGGTTCGCGATCAGCACGACGCCGCGCACGTCGCTGACGAGGATCGGCTCCGGCATGCTGTCGAGGCTGTCCCACACGAAGCGCTTCATGTCCTGCACACGCTGCGCGGCCTGCGCCATCAGCGCCATGTGCTGCTCCAGCACGTCGCCGCCGAACTCGCGGCGGCGCTGCGGCGTTTCCGGCAGCAGATGGGGTTCGTCGGCGAGACGCTGCAGTTCTTCGCGCAGATAGGCCATGGTCATTTCAAGGCGCCGCCAGTTCCAGATCGGATAGACGACCACCACGCCGACGATCGCCGGCACCGGCGACATCCAGAGCCGCGCGCCGTAGAGCAAGGCGGCGCTGCCGGACGCCGCGAGCAGGCACAGGGCGGCGGTCAGCAGCAGCGAACGGCGCGGCGACAACACCAGAAAACCGGCCAGCAGCGCGGCGAGCGGCACGAGCGACACCGCGAATAGCGCCCAACGCGCGGCCGGCTCGATCTCGCGGCCGGTCAGCAGCGTGTCGAGCACGTTGGCATGGATATACACGCCGGGCAGCGGCCCGAGCTCGCCGGACACCGGCGTCGCAAAGCGGTCGTACAAACCGGACGCGGTCACGCCGATCAGCACGATGCGGCCGCGCAACTGCTCCGGCGACACGTCGCCGGCGAGCACGCGGGCAAAACTCAGCTTCGGATAGTTCTGGGCGTTCGGACCGAACGGGATGAGGAAACGGCCGTCGTCGCCGTTGTCGGGTGAGGCCGCGACCGAAACACGAGCGGGCTGTCCGCCATTCAGGTGCAGCACGCCATGCTCGACGGCCTGGGCGACCGGCAGCATCAATTGCGGCCAGCGCGAATCGGCGTCGCCCTCGTATCGCGCGACGCTGCGCACAATGCCGTCGCTGTCGACTTCGAGATTGATATGACCGACCCCCGCCGCCGCATGCGCGAGCGGCGCCACCGGCTCGACCACGGTGCGGCGCCCGGCGCTGTCGGGCGCGCCGAGCAGCACCGGCAAATACGTCGGACTCAGCGCGATAGCGCGGGCCAGTTCGGCGTCTTGCGCATTGGGCTCGGTGAACAGCACGTCGTAGATCACCGCGGCGGGATTCGCTTTCGCGATCTGTTCGAGCAGCTTCGCATGGACACTGCGCGGCCACGGCCAGCGGCCCAGTTGCGCGATGCTCGCGTTGTCGATTTCGAGCACCACGATATCGCGCAGCACAGGCTGTGCGCGCAGGCTCAGAAAGCGGTCATAGACCAGATGATCGACGCTCGCGCTCAGACGGCCGAGCGAACTGAGCAGAATCACCACGACGCCGAGGCAGCCGATGCCCGCCCATTCGATCAGGAAGCGGCGGCCGGCGCGCCGTCCGAGACGGGCGCGCAGATCGAGGCTCAGGCGCGTAGGAGTGGTCGGCAAAGCGTTGTTCGGTTCGAAGCCAGGAAGCGGGCTGATGAATCGCTCAGCCCCGTGAATCTATCAGCGTCAGCGCGCAAGCGTAAACGAGCGCACGGCGCTGCTCTTTTCGTAGAGGCGGCCGTTCTCGAACTGCTCGGCGACGATCGTCCAATAGTAATCGCCAGCCGGCAGATCGCTCACGACCAGTTGGCCGCCGGACAAATCGGTGCGGTCCACGAGCGGATGCCGCAGATCGGCCGTCGTCGCCAGCACGAAACGGAAGCGCGTCTCGACCGTGGCGCGGCTCACGAACCAGCGGAACTCATAGTCGCGGCTGCCGGCGCGCTGGCCGGCCGAGGCGGCCAGCCCGAGCTGACGGCGCTCGAACGCATACACCTGCGGCAGTCCTTCGAGTCCGTTGCCGTCGATCGCGGCGATGCGCACGAAATAGGTGCCGTCGGGCAGGTCGCCGAAATCCGCGTGCGGCCCGCTCGCGCGCAGATCGCGGATCAGGTCGAGCTGGTCGGCGTCGCGTGCGATCTGCACGCGATACGCCACGGCGTGCTCGGCCGGAACGAGGTCGAACACGACCGTCTTGCCGTCCTGCAGTTTGCCCGGCTGCGCGAGCGCGGGCGCGGGCAGCAGTTCGACCGGCCCGCCGATCGTCTCGCCTGCCCGCGTCACGCTGCCGAAGCGCGCCTTCACGAGCTGCGCGGAAGCCTGCAGCGGCACGCCCGGCGGCGGCGGAACGCGCCCGCCGAGCGCGGCAGGGTCGACGCCGACCGCTCCGTCCAGCACTTCCACTGCGGTGATTCGCGCGTCGCCATTGTAGGCGACCTTGAAGCGCGTTCCGCGCACGCCGGCCACGACGGACGGCGAGCGGATCTGGAAGCGGTCGTCTTTTTTCGTCGCATGCGTGACCTGGCTCTCGACTTCGCCGCTGCGCAATTCGAGCACGCGATCGCTGGCGCCGGTCAGCGTGGTGCGCCGTAGCGTGCTGACATCCAGCAGGCCGTTCTGCGCTACCGTGACATGCGACCCGTCGGGCAATTCCAGCGACACAAAACCGTTTTCGCCGGTGCGGATGCGATCGCCCTCGCCCAGCGTCGCGCCTTGCGTGAGCGGCACGTAGGGATTCTTGCCGAACGCATGCTCGACCGGGCCGCTCGTCGCGATCACGCGGGCCGATTCCTGTTCCTGTTTGAGCTTGTCGGCAGGCAGGCGCAACACGACGCCGGCCGGCATGCGGCGCGGCGCGGGCACATGATTCACGCGGCTCAACACAGCCCAATCGTTCGGATCGCGCAGATAGTGGCCCGCGATGTCGTACAGCGTGTCGCCCTCGTGCGTCACATACGACAGGTACACGGGCGCCGCGGCTTTCGCACGCGGCTTCGGCGCACGCATCGACTGCGCAACCGATGATGCCGGCGCGAAGCAGGCCATCGCGAGCACGCCGGCGGCCGCGAGCAACGCGCCACCGCGGCGGCCCGGCGAAACCGCGCTGCCGCGCGGCGCCACACCGGCGGACAACGTCACGCGCCCCCCGCTTCAGGGCGTTGGCCGAGCGCGGCCGAGGACGCGGCGGATTCGATCCGCTCCAGCCGGTAGCCATAGCCGTAAATCGGCGTCAGACGGTAACCGTGCTCCGGGCGCAAACCGAGCTTGCTGCGCAGCATCGATACGTGCGTGTCCATGGTGCGCGACGGAATGTCGGTCGCCTGCTTCCAGATCACGTCGAGAATGTGCGCGCGCGAGAGTGGCCGGCTCAGATGCTGGAACAGCAACAGCGCGAGGTCGAATTCCTTCTGCGTGACGGCAACCGCCGTGCCGCGCACCACCACGTGCTTCGCGCCCAGATCGAATTCGAATTCGCCGAAAACTTCCTTCACCGCGGCCGGCTTGAGGTGATAAGCGCGGCGCAGCAAGGAGCCAACTCGCGCCAGCAAGACCGCGGCGGAAACCGGTTTGACGACGTAGTCGTCCGCACCCGTGTTGAGAATCGACGTGATGTCGGTTTCACGGCCGCGGCTCGTCATGAACAGCACCGGCAGGCGCTCGGAAAGACTTTCCCGCACCCAGCGCAGCACCTCTTCACCCGACATGTCGGGCACGTTCCAGTCGAGCACCAGCAGATCGAACGTCTGGCGCCGCAGCTGCCGCACCAGTTCGCGACCCGCACCGTATGCGTGACAGATATGACCCGCCGCCGACAGCGTTTGGCAAACAAGGTCGGCCTGAGCCGAATCGTCATCCAGGACAGCAATTCTCATAAAACCCCGCAACGCGACATCGTCGTTCGTAACTGGTGGCCGGCTGACCGGCAGATGACCGGGATGACGGCACAAGCACCGACGATCCGGCTTCCAATTTCATCTTCGGCGGCACATTTTTCGACTTGTGGTCCTTTGCCTTGCGCCCTGTTCGATCCCGCCTCCGTCTCAAAATTAGCGCGCAGTGTTCGCTTTATCGCGCCGCGTATCGAGGGGCAGGTCATCATAATCGAAAAAACGGCTGTTCTTTTCCCGGATAAGATCACGCGAATCTCCGGTCAGGCGATGCGGTTGTTCAACCATCCCAGCATTTTCAGCGGCACAGTCGCCCGCTGCGCCGTGTCTGTGTGCATCGACCGCAAGGGTCGTCGTTTTCAGCGGCTGGTCTCGCCCGCACGGTAGTTGGCCCCGTTCGCCGTTGTCTTTCTCAGGCTGCGTCCCCCACTTGGGAAACCGCGATTTGACAATTTGCGAGTCAGTATAGAAACAGTCTCAAAATAAATCGTTTAAAGATTGTTAAGCCGTGGTGTGATCTGGGAAAAAATGCGGCGTCCCTTCTTTCCAAGGCCGACGCCGCTCAAAACACTACACGCTCGCGGGGGTCTAACCGCACGAGTGACCCAAAAATAGCCGCGCCGAAATTGCAGCTCAAGATGAAAAAACTGCCTTTGTAACGTGGCTTCAGGTAGCTATTACGCAAACGATAATGGGTCACGCATAGAAGCGTTGTGTCGTCTCACTCTGAAAATGATATGAATTGAAGCGGCGGCAACAGCGCATTTACAGATGCAGACGATTTGTTACAGAAGTTGTCGATTGCCGGAACGCCGCGGCAACGCAGTACGTCGTACGGCAAGCGAGTGTCAGGCGACAGCGTTGACGGCATCGCCGCGAGCGCAGCGCGTTATCTGCCGCCTTCGATTTCCGGCATCGGCGCGAACAGCGCGTCGAGGTCGTCGTCCGAGAACTTGGCGGCGCCGGCGGCGTCTTCGGAAAGAATGCTGTCGGCCAGTCCCGCCTTCTGCTCCTGCAACTCCACGATCTTTTCTTCGATGCTGCCCGCCGCAATCAGCTTGTACACGAACACGGGCTTGTCCTGCCCCAACCGATGCGCGCGGTCCGTTGCCTGATTCTCGGCAGCCGGGTTCCACCACGGATCGTAGTGGATCACCGTGTCGGCGGCGGTCAGGTTCAGGCCCACGCCGCCGGCCTTCAGGCTGATCAGGAACAACGGCACCTCGCCTTGCTGGAAACGCTCGACAGGCGTCACGCGATCGGCCGTATCGCCGGTGAGCACGACGTACGGAATGGCGGCTTCTTCGAGCGCTTCGGCGATCAGCGACAACATGCCGGTGAACTGCGAGAACAACAGCACGCGGCGCCCTTCCTCGATCAGTTCCGGCAGCATCGACAGGAGCAGGTCGAGCTTGGCGGAACGCATGGCGCGCGCGCCCTTCTCCACCTTATCCACTCTGTCGCGCGAGTCCTGCCCCTCGCCCGCCTCGCCGGTGGTCTTGAGCGTGCGAACAAGACGCGGATCGCAGCACACCTGGCGCAGCTTCAGCAACGCATCGAGCACGATGATGTGGCTGCGCGCGAGACCCTGCGCGCTGACCGCCGCGCGCACTTTCTCCTGCATTGCCGTGCGCACGGTTTCGTAGAGGTCGCGCTGCGCGCCTTCCAGGTCCACGGAGCACACAATCGTGGTCTTGGCCGGCAACTCTTTGGCGACTTCGTCCTTGCGACGGCGCAGCATGAACGGCCGGATGCGCCGCGCGAGCAACGCGCGGCGCACGCCGTCGCCGTTCTTCTCGATCGGATTGCGCCAGCGTTTGGTGAAGTCTTTCAGGCTGCCGAGAAACCCCGGCAACAGAAAATCGAACTGAGACCACAGCTCGCCGAGATGATTCTCGAGCGGCGTGCCCGTCAAACACAGCCGATGCCGCGCGCGCAAACCGCGAATGGCCTGCGCGGCTTTGGTGGTGGCGTTCTTCACGTACTGCGCTTCGTCGAGAATCAGCAGGTGATACTCATGCTCGGCGAGCACCTTCTGATCGCGCCACAGCAACGCATAGGTGGTCAGAATCAGTTCGTGTTCGCCGATCTGCTCGAAACGCTCCTTGCGCTGCGGGCCGTTCAACACCAGCACCTTCAGTTCGGGCGCGAAGCGTCGCGCTTCCTCGCGCCAGTTGTGCACGAGCGTGGTCGGCACGACGATCAGCACGGGTCGGTTCAGACGCCCCGCTTCTTTCTCCGCGAGGATATGGGCAAGCGTCTGCACTGTCTTGCCCAGACCCATGTCGTCGGCGAGTACGCCGGCGAGATCGTGTTCGCGCAGAAACTGCATCCAGTTCAAGCCCTGTTGCTGATAGGCGCGCAGTTCGGCCTTCAGGCCGCGCGGCACCGGCACCTCGTGCAGCCCCGGACCGGCCTGCAGACGCTGCGCCAGTTGCCGGATCGAATCTTCGCCGCGAAATTGCCAGCGGCCGGTGCCGTTCAACGCTTCCAGCCGGCCCGCGTCGACGGACGCCACACGCAGCGGCGCACCCTCGGCGAGCGAGCCGCCGAGCGCGTCGAACAGATCGACGAGCACGCGCACCACCGGCTTCAGACGGTCGGCGCGCAAGCGCAAACGCTTGTTCTCCTCGGTCTTCAACTCGATCGGCTCGTCGTCGGCAATGGCTTCGAGCGCGCCGCTCAGCCAGCGCCGGTCGCGCCGGAACAGGTCGGCAAGCAGCGGTTCGAGCCGCACGTTGCGCTCGCCGATGCGGATACCCATCTCCAGATCGAACCAGCCGTCGCCTGCCTGATGCGCGGTGCCTTCGATCGCATCGATTTCGATGACGTTGTAGCGGAACTCGGGCGCCATCGTCACGCGCCAGCCCTTGCTCACGAGCTCCGGCACGGCGTCGTTGACGAACGCGGTCCACGCCTCGGCATCGGGCAGGCCGAGCATGGTGTCGGGCAGCAGGCGCGACGCGTAGACGCGGCTGGTCGGCACCTTCTGCAAGCCGGTCTTGCGCAGTTCGAGCAGACGCTTTTTCTCGGCCTCGTAGCGGCGGCGGATATGAATCACGTCGCCGCCCGGCATTGGCACGAGCGTCACGCTGCTGTCGACATTGATGCTCACGCCGTCGTAATCAAAACTGACGCCCGCCAGTTCGACCGCAGCGGATTGACGCAAACCCGCCTTGCTCGTCGCCGACGGCAGCGCGTGGCTGTTGAGCGTGAGCACCGGCACGGGATCGACGTCGATCACGCGAATCGCGGACGCGTCGTGCGTGGGCGGCAGCGGCAACTCGGGCGCGATCTCGCGCAGCACCGAGGCTACCAGCGGCGCTTCGGCGAGCGAGATAGGCGGCATGGCGAGGTAATCCGGCAACTGCTGGAACGGCAGCGACGATTGAACGATGCCAGCTTCATTCGCGACACCATCCACATACCAGACCGGTTCGGTGGGCAGCACCATGCTCGCGCGCGGCTCGGTGCGCAGCACGGGCCGCAGGCGCTCGTCGGCGAGCGGCTCCCATTCGATCCGGCCGGGCCGGTCGGCGCCGCGCGTGAGCGGCGCGGGTCCGTCGTGACCGGAGCCGGGCGTGAAATCGAAGAACAGCCGGCCGGTCGCGATCAGCTTCTGCAGCATCTCCGCGCCGCTCGTGCCACGCAGGATGAACTGTCCGAAGTCCTCGCGTGAGCGGCCGAGCCACAGGCCGCGCAGGATCGACAGGTCTTCGTCGGAGACGAACTTCGGCTGTTTGAGGAGCGCCGCTTCCACATTGCCCCAAGGTTCGTCGACCGCGATGATCGCGCCGTGCGCATCGCAGCGCGCGCGGTACAGCACGACCTCGTGGCGCATGTGGAAGCTGGACCAGTTAAGCCGGTAAACCAGGGTCTGCGAGCGCGGCGCACTCGCCTTCTGGGCGTCCGCATCCGCAGCCTCGGCGCGGGCGCGAAAACGTTCGAGCCAACTGACCAGTTCGGGCCGCACGCCTGACGGCGCTCCGACGTTAGCCATCGGTTCGCGCGGCAGGTCGCGCGCGGTGTCGCCCTCGTCCGGCTCGACGTGAGTGATATGGTCCATCTCGTCGTGATAGTTCAGCTCGGCGAGCAGCAACGCGGCAACGTGCTTGCAGTTGCGGCCGACCGGACAACTGCAATCGCCCTGCGCCCAGGGCGAACCGCCATCGGTACGAAAGCGCACGCGCGTTTGATAGGGAAGCCGCTGCGTGCCCTGCACGTCGCCGCTCAGCGTGGCGCCGTGCCATTTCACGTGGGTGACGGGGCCGACCGAGCGCGCCTTGGCGACGGTGTGGTCCCCGAGCCATTCCGCAATGCGTTCCCGATCAAAGAAAACTGACGACATCGGCGTCCATTCCTATTCAAGCCGGCAAAGGCAAGCGCGCGCGGACAGGATCACCCGGGCGGAGCGTGGGCGGCGCCGGCCGGCGAATTTTCGTGCGGCATCGATTGCCTGTGGTAACCGGCCATTTTACGCGTTGGACGCACCTGGCTGTGTGGCCACCTCCACATCCAGCCCGGCCGCGGCGAACACCTGAGCCAGCGCGGGTACCGGCGCTTCATCCGTTACCAGCAGGTCGACCGCATCCGCGCCGAAAGCGTGCACCAGCGCGCTATGGCCGAACTTCGCGTGGTCCGCCGCGACCACCCGCCGCTCGGCCTGAGCGAAGGCCGCCAGCGAAAAGGCCACGTCGGCGGGCAACGCGTCCATGAAACGTCCCTGCATGTCGATTGCCGTGACCGAGGCGATCGCGTAGCGCACGTGGAACTGGCGCAGAAAGGCCAGCATGCTATCTCCGAACGCGGCGCAGTCGTCCGGGCGCAACTCGCCGCCCGCGATGAATACACGGTTGCCATTGCGCGGCGCGAGCACGCGCGCGACTTCAATGGAATTGGTCACGACCGTGAGCCGCGATCGGACGACCAGCGCCAGCGCGATATGCAGACACGTCGTGCCGCCCTCGAGGATCAGCGAATCGCCGTCCCGCACCAGTTCGCCGATGCGCGCGCCGATCGCCCGCTTGCCCTCGAGGCTCGCCGCCATGCGCCGCTGGAACGGCGGTTCATCCAGCCGTTCGGGCAGCATGATGCCGCCGTGAACCTTGATCAGCAGGCCGTCGGCGATCAACGGCTTGATATTGCGACGGATAGTTTCGTCGGACACGTCGAAGCGGCCGGCCAGTTCGGTGATCGTGCAGGTGCGCTGCTCGCGGACGAGTCGCAGGATTTCGGCTTGGCGCTGGTTGGAGAACATGGAAATTGAGCGGTGACTGTCAGGTGGAGTCTAACAAAAGTCACGCTTCTTCGGGGTTGATAGCCACGCGTTTCCAAGCAAACCCACACTGTGGCGCCATCGGGCAGCGGGTGCGCGCCGAGCCGCGGCGCAGGTACGCCTGACCTCGATAAACGAAGAGACGCACGGCTGAGCAGCGTGACGGTCCTATGACACGAGCGGATTTCCAACAATGACAGAGATCGTTGCATTTCGTGTCTTTTTGGGGCAATCTACGACAATTCAATCCACGCACTTCCACACATGTCCACATCCATTCCCAACCACGCTCGCGTCGTTATCGTCGGCGGCGGGATCATCGGCTGTTCGGTCGCCTACCATCTGACCAAACTGGGTTGGACCGATGTGGTGCTGCTCGAACAGGGCCAACTGTCGTGCGGCACGACGTGGCATGCGGCCGGCCTCGTCGGTCAGTTGCGCGCCCAGGAGAGCATGACGAAGCTGATCCGCTATTCGACCGCGCTCTACGCCGAACTCGAAGCCGATACCGGACTCGCCACCGGCTGGAAGCAATGCGGCTCGCTCTCGGTGGCCCGCACCGCCGAGCGGATGACGCAACTCAAACGCACCGCGGCCGTCGCGCGCGCCTACGGCGTGGCTTGCGATGTCATCAGCCCGCAGGAAGCCGGCGACCTGTGGCCGGTCATGCGCACCGACGACCTGCTCGGCGCGGTCTGGCTGCCCGGCGACGGCAAGGCGAATCCCACCGACCTGACCCAGGCCCTCGCCCGCGGCGCCCGCATGCGCGGCGCGCGCATCGTCGAAAACACTCGCGTCACGGCAATCCACACGCGCAGCGCGCAAGACGGCAAGGCAAGCGGCGCGCGCGAGGTCAGCGGACTCGCGTGGCGCAACAAGGACGGCGAAGAAGGCACGATCGGCGCGGACATCGTCGTGAATTGCGCGGGTCAGTGGGCCAAGGCGGTTGGCCGCCTGTGCGGCGTGACCGTGCCGCTGCATTCGGCGGAGCACTACTACATTGTCACGGAGCGCATTGCCGGCGTGCATCCGGATCTGCCGGTCATGCGCGATCCGGACGGCTTTATCTACTTCAAGGAAGAAGTCGGCGGCCTCGTCATGGGCGGCTTCGAACCGGATGCGAAACCGTGGGGCATGAATGGCATTCCCGAGAATTTCGAGTTCCAGTTGCTGCCGGACGATTGGGATCAGTTCGAAATCCTGATGAAAAATGCGTTGCAGCGCGTGCCCGCGCTCGAAACGGCCCAGGTGCGGCAGTTCTATAACGGCCCCGAATCGTTCACGCCGGACAACAACTTCATGCTGGGCGAAGCGCCTGAGTTGCGGCGCTTTTTCGTCGGCGCGGGTTTCAATTCCATGGGAATCGCCTCGGCGGGCGGCGCCGGCATGGCGCTCGCGGAATGGATCGTGGCGGGCGAGCCGACCATGGACTTGTGGCCGGTGGATATTCGCCGCTTCGCGCGCTTCAACGGCAACGACACGTGGCTGCACGATCGCGTGAAGGAAACGCTCGGCCTGCATTACGCGATGCCGTGGCCGAATCGCGAACTCGACAGCGCGCGGCCGTTTCGCCGCTCACCGCTGTATTCGCTGTTGCGTGACGAGGGCGCCTGCTTCGGCAGCAAGATGGGCTGGGAGCGCGCCAACTTTTTTGCGCCCTCGCCTGAAGAAGCGAAAATCGACTACGCCTTCGGCCAGCAGAACTGGCTGCCCTGGAGCGGCGCAGAACACCGCGCGTGCCGTGAAGGCGTCGCGCTGTTCGACATGACGTCGTTCTCCAAATTTCTCGTGAAGGGCCGCGACGCGCAAAGCGTGCTGCAAGGCATCGTCGCCAACGACGTAGACGTGCCGACCGGCACCACGGTATACACCGGCATGCTCAACGAGCGCGGCGGCTACGAATCGGATTTCACGCTCACGCGCGTCGCCGACGATCAATACCTGCTCGTCACCGGCAGCGCGCAAACCACACGCGACTTCGACACCATTGAACGGGCAATTCCGCACGACCAGCACTGCACGCTCGTCGACGTCACCGGACAGTACGCCGTACTCGCCGTGATGGGCCCACGTTCGCGCGAGCTGCTGCAAAGCGTCTCCAAGGCCGACTGGAGCAACGAAGCGTTCGCTTTCGGCCAAAGCCGCGAAGTGGATCTCGGCTACGCGACGGTGCGGGCCACGCGCCTCACCTACGTCGGCGAACTCGGCTGGGAGCTGTATGTACCGGTCGAATTCGCGGTGGGCGTGTACGAAACGCTGCACGCGGCGGGCGAGGCGTTCGGCCTCGTCAACGCCGGCTACTATGCAATCGACTCTTTGCGCATCGAAAAAGGCTATCGCGCGTGGGGCCGTGAACTCACGCCGGACACCAATCCGTTCGAAGCGGGTCTGTCGTTCGCGTGCAAGCTCGACAAGGAGATTGCGTTTCGCGGCCGCGACGCGCTGCTGAGATTGCGCGCCGAGCCGCTGCGCCGCCGCATGGTGGTGCTGACCGCCGACGGCGCCGCGCAGCGCATGCTGTGGGGCGGCGAGGCGATCCTGCGCGACGGCAAGCCGGTCGGCTTCATCAGCTCGGCGGCGTTCGGACACACGCTGGGCTGTCCGGTCGCGATGGGCTACGTGAACAATCCCGACGGTGCAGCGGATACCGCCTACCTGAGCAGCGGGCGCTACGCGATCGATGTTGCCGGCGAACGGCTGCCGGCCACCGTGCACCTGAAGGCGCCTTACGATCCGCGTTCGGAACGCATGAAGCAGTAAAGCGCTAAGCCGCTAACGCTCGCCGCGCGCCATACTCGAAAACACGCCGTCGCGGCGGATCAACCCATGAAACAACGCCGCTGCGAGATGCAGCAGCACCGTGGCGAACAGGGCAAATGCGAGCCACGTATGCAACGCGCGCAGCAACGCGAACAACTCGACGTTATGCGGTGCGATCGGCGGCAGATGCAGCGGACCGTATAGCGTGACCGGATAGCCCGCGGCGGACAGCATCGCCCAGCCGATCAACGGCATTGCCGCCATCAACGCATATAGCACGAGATGCGAGGCCTTCGCCGCGAACCGCTGCGGCGTGGGCATATCGTCCGGTAACGGCGGGCTGCCGCGCGTGAGTCGCACGCCCACGCGCACCACCACAAGCAGCAGCAACGCAATGCCGAGCGGCTTGTGAATCGCAATCAGCGTGTTGTGCGCGCGCGAGACGGTAGCGACCATGCCCACGCCGATGAACAGCATCGCGATGATCAAGGGCGCCATTGTCCAGTGCAGCAGACGCGCGAGCGGACTGAAATGGGTGGGCGTCGGCCTCATGAGTGTGCTCCGTTTGTCTGGGCTTGATGAATCGCGGGATGCAACGCTTCCTCGCGCGTGCGGCGTTTGTACGAGAGCGCGTAAGCGGCCGAGCGCGCGGCGAGCAATGGATCGTCCGAGGGTTCGATGCCGGCCGGCAGGATCGTCGGATCGAAGTTGACGTCGCGGCACGCGCCGTTTTCCTGCGACGTCGTGTGATCGATCACCAGCGTGCCCGCGTCGATATGCTGACGATCGTCGGGCCATTGCAGCGTGGCGTCGTTCGTGGGGTCGCCGGGTTGGGCGACGGTCAGAATCAGATGCCAGCGCAACGGGCCGTTTTCCAGCCGCTGGTCGAGGTCGGCTTCGAGAAAATTTTTCTTGGCTTTTTCGGCGTCGGTGATCGGCGCGTACGGCGTCTCGGGCACCATCGCCCAGCGCACGGCGCGCGTATGGCCGGCGCCGTCGGTGAAACGGAATGCGTTAATGCTGTAATACGCGCCATTCGCCAGACTCGAAGAAGGCGGATGCGCCTTGACCCATGCCTGGAACGGCTGAGTCTCGGGATTGGCGGCGTAAAACGCCTTGAGCTTTGCGGGATCCGCTTTGCCGGTCGCCGGATCGGGCGTTGCGGCGACCAGTTGCTGATAGAACTGCTCGGGCGTGTGCACCGCGAAAACGGGCGTCGAGTTCATTCCTGTACGCCACTGCTCGCCGTTGCGCAGCTGGAATTCCAACGCGAGGCTGCGCACAGGCGAACTGGTGTCGGGCGCGGAGGGGTTGCCGCCGGGCACCGCGAAGCGGCCCGTCACCGGCGTGCGCCCCTGCGCGAATACAGCGGCGTGGGACAGCGCCGCGCCATCGCCGTTACTGTCGAAATAGCCTTCGATACACAGGCCCTTGGCATGGTTGCGCCGGTAGCCTGGATGCGGCTGGCCCGCCACTTTCTCGAAGGTGTTGATGAAACGCGGCGCGCTGAGGCGCGCTGGCGTCAGCCAGCCTGCCGTGTAGGCAAAGCCGCCGGCGAGAGCCAGCACGGCCGCGCCGATCACGGCGAGCCTGCAAGGCACGCAGAGAGGCCCGGGGTTGGGAACGGATGGTTTTGCCACGAAAACTCCTTGATCGGATAGATGCGCTTACCGGGCTAACACTGCATACCGCGATCTATTCCGTGCGATATCCGGCGCGCCCGTTCCATTCGCGCGCCGGGTATCCAGAGCTTCAATTGACGCTGCCGTCCTGCGCGCTTTGGCTCGCACCATGGCTGGCGGCCGCCGCTTGCGTAGCGAGTGCTTCTCTGTGTTGTGCGACCTGCTGGGCGAACACCGGGCTTACATCCGGATACGATGCGTCGGTGACGTAATTCAGGCCGTTCTGCTGCGCTTCGATCAATTCCTGGTACACCTCAGCGCGGGTCTTGCCTTGCGCGAAAGCGCTCGATGATGCGGCCAGAACAGCAACGGACAATGCAACGAAAGCGATCTTCTTCATGATGAACTCCAGCGAGTTTTGTGCGGGTTTGCATCAGGGAGAACCACACGCTCATGGCTTTTATTCCTGCCTCGAAGGCACGGAAAAAACATATCCGGAAGCGGGAATAAAGCGGCGCGAAATCGGGTTAGCTCGCGATCCGGCGGCTTGGTGAAGGCCTTAAGAAAGTGCTTTTTCGGCAAGCGCGTAGCGTTGAAATCGGCGCGTGAACAGATGGAATAAACTCGGTGCTATACGTGTTCGCCCTCGGTAGCCGACCTCCAACGCACGCCGACACCATGACCACCGACGCCCCTTCCGACTCGCCGCTTTCCGAAGCGGACATTCAGGCCTATGCAGACGGCACGCTGACGCCGGAGCGCGCCGCGTTTCTGCGGGACTATCTCGGCAAGGATCCGGCGGAGGCGCGCCGGGTGGCGTTTTACGGCCGACTGAACTCGCAGATCCAACAGGCCTTTCAAACAACTGACGAACCGGTGCCGAGCCGCTCCACAGGATGGCGCCGCGCAGTCGCGCGCATCAATGGATCTAAACGCAGCCGCAAACTGCTCAATACGCTGGCGGCGCTCGCGCTGACGCTCGCGGTGGCGAGCGGCTGGCTCGCCGCGACGCAGGTGTCGGCGCAAGCGCTGAACAATGCCGCGGTGATGGCACTCGCCGAAAGCTCGGCCGGGCAATTCTCCACGGCGTCGCCGACTCGCGCCGATCCGTCCGCGCCGAATCTCTCGGCGATCGGTTTGCGCCTCGTGGACCAAAGAGTGATCGCGCTGAGCCCGCTTCAGCGGGTCAGCGAATTCATCTATCTGAACGGCGACAATCAACCGGTGGTGCTGCTTTCCGCGTTGGCGTTGCTGGCGCCGGCGCAGCCGCAGTGGTCCGCGCGCCGCATCGGCGACATTCGCCTGTTGCTCTGGACCGCGCAGCGGCAGCGTTTCGTGGTTGCCGGCGACGCCCGCACCCACGGCCTGATGCGCGCCGCCGACGCGATGACCATGCGATGACTGCTGAAACGCAATACGTGATCTCACAGAAAGCAGGGGAATAAAGTGCAAGCAACGGTGTTCGCCCCTCAAACGCGTCTCTTCTTGCGACTGAAGGATGCCCCCTTGCCCGCGAAAAGCCCCACGATCGGGATAGAAAATGGATGTCCGTGACGAGCTGATGGAGCATGTGCCGCGATTGCGGCGCTATGCACGAGCGCTGATCAACAATCGCGACCTCGCCGACGATCTGGTGCAGGACACGCTGGAGCGCGCGCTCGGCCGTACCGGCATGTTCCAGCCGGGCACCGACCTGCGCGCGTGGCTGTTTACGATCATGCACAACGTGTTCGCCAATCAGGCGCGCAAGGCTTCGGCGCGCGCCGTCCACGTGGCGGTCGACGACGAAAGCGTGTCCGAAAGCGAATTTGCCGTGCCCTCCGAGCAGACCCGCTCGCTGGAGATGCGCGACCTCGACTACGCATTGCAGCGCCTGCCGATGGAGCAGCGCGAAGTCGTACTGCTGGTGGGCCTCGAGGAAATGAGCTATGCCGACGTGGCGCTCGCGTTGAACATTCCGATCGGCACGGTGATGTCGCGGCTGTCGCGCGGACGCGAGCGGTTACGGGCGTTGATGGCGGGCACGCAGCCCGGTGCGAAATTACAGGTGGTGCGATGAGCGACCAACAAATGCCGATCGGCGAAGAAGACCTGCATGCGTATGTGGACGGCACGCTGTCCGACGAACGCCGTGCCGATGTGGAGCGCGCGCTCGAACAGAATCCCGAACTGGCCGCGCGCATCAGCGATTATTTCTCCTTGAACAGCATGTTCCACGAGCGCTACGACCGCGTGCTGAGCGAGCCCGTGCCGAAGCGCCTGCAGGCACCCGCGCCGCGCCGCTGGCGGATTGCCGCGAACTGGCCGCAATTCGCCGGAATGGCGGCGGCGCTGGTGTTGGGCGTGGGCATCGGCGTGGGCACGCATATGGGCCAGGACGTCATCGCGCCGGTTGCGGGCGGCCACTCGGATACGCGCCCGGTCAGTGCGGACAGCTCCGAAATGTTCGCGCGGCAAGCGGCGGTGGCGCATGTGGTCTACATGCCCGCCGTGGACCGGCCGACTGAGATGAACACCGGCGATCACGAGCAGGATTTCGTGCAGTGGCTCTCCAACCGCCTCGGCACCAACGTGCATCCGCCGATTCTCTCGAAGAACGGCTTCAACCTCTCGGGTGGACGCCTGTTGCCCGGCGCCGATGGACCGACCGCGCAGTTCATGTATCGCGGGCCGAACGGCGAGCGCGTCACGCTGTGCATTTCGCGTCGCCAGCAGAACTCGAACACGACGGCGTTCAAGCTGTATCAGGACGGCCCGGTGAACGTGTTTTACTGGATCGATGGCGACTTCGGCTATGCGGTCTCGGGCGGGATCGACCGCAAGCAGTTGCTGCAACTGTCGCATGACGTCTATGCGCAGCTCACGGGTGCGGCGCCGGGCTGACCGCGGCGCGATGCTGCGCGGCCCTCGAGGCTTTATCGCGATGCTGCGATGCGGCGGGCATTGTGCGGATCGAGCGCGACACTGCTCGCCGCAGTCCCATTCGACTTGATCAGCTCGCGTGGCGTCACGCCCAACAACCGGCCCATCCAATGCGCCATGTGACTCTGATGCGCGAAGCCCGTATCGAGCGCGATCTGACTCGCGTTGAGCTTGCCTTGCAGCAGCAGCGTGCGCGCGCGCTCCACGCGCCGCTGCACCACGTACTGATGCACCGGCATGCCGAGCGTCTCGCGAAACAGCACCTTGAAATGCGGCACGCTCAATTCGGCGAGCGCCGCCAGTTCGCCCAGCGTGAGACGCTGGTCCAGATGCGCTTCGACAAATTCGATCACGCGCGCGGCTGTTTTCGGGGCGAGCGTGCGCCGCTTGTTCTCGAGCGCCGGCGCACCGCCGATCAGGCGCACTACCATCGCCGTACACAGGCTCTCGGCGTACAAAGGATCGGATGCCTCGGCGGCTTCGAGTTCGGCGCGTAATGCCCAGGCGAGATACTGAAAGCGCGGATCGCGTAGTTGGAATTGCGGGCGCAATTGCGCGTCGGCGGAGTTTAACGACAGTTGCTCGACCGTCCGCTGCGCGAACGCTTCGCCGATCCACACGCTGAAAATCGTGCAGGCGGCCTCGTCGCTCCACTGCCCGTCGAGTCCGGCGGGAATCACGTCGGCGTCGCCGTGCGCCTGGATTCGCGAGTAGCGGCGCTCATTGCACAGGCAGCGCGCCCTCACCGGCGCGCCGACGTGCACCCCGACGCGGTGATGCTTGAACGCCGGTATCCGGTGCAGCCCGGCCGACACGTTGACCAGTTCCGCACCAAAACCCTGCCAGCCGAGCAGCCTGCTCGAACGCAACACGACGCGGGAACCACTATGCGGTTGCGGTATCGGTGTCACTGCATTCATTGCGTCCCTCGTGGATGGCGGCCAAGGTTTCCGCATTGTGCGGCGTTTTTGGCGGTTTCGCTCGACTCTACGTGATTCAACGCTTCCGCCAAGGCGCGGCAGTTCAACCCATCATCCGAATCTGCGCAAAGCCATCCCTACTCGCGCGAATGCCGGGCGCCGCGTCCCTAAGATGGCGTCATACCGACCCAACCAGGAGCGCATCGTGTTCGTGATTTTTGGAGCAGCCGGCAACGTCGGCAAAGCAAGCGCCGTGGCATTGCGCCGCGCGGGCCGCCATGTGCGTGCGGTGGTCCGCAACGCAAACCAGGGCGAATTCCTCACGAAGATCGGCTGCGAGATCGCCGTCGCCGATCTGCTCGACGCCGCGAGCGTGGCGCGCGCGATCGAAGGCGCCCACGGCGTGCAACTGCTGTGTCCGGTGCCGCATGCGCACGCCGATCCCGCGCAGGCCATGCGCCGCACGATCGACACGAGTGTCGCGGCATTGCGCGCCGACCCGCCTGCGCGCCTTCTCGCGCTCTCCGACTATGGCGCGGAACACGCGGCCGGCACGGGCATCACCACGCTGTTCCACGAGCTCGAAACGCAACTTCAAACCGTCGACTCGCCGTTGACCTTCCTGCGCGCCGCCGAACACATGCACAACTGGGCTCGCTTGCTGCCGGTCGCGCTCGCGAAAGGCGTGCTGCCGAGTTTGCATCATCCTTTGAGCAAGCGTTTTCCGAGCGTCGCCGCACAGGACGTGGGCGCGCTGGCCGCCGAACTGCTGCTCGACGACCGAGCGCCGCAGGTCTCGCCGCGGGTCGTGAGCATCGAAAGCGATGAGCGCGTGAGCGCATTGGACGTGGCGCGCACGATCGGCGAACTGGCCGGCCGTGCAGTCGTGGCGCGCGAAGCGCCGCGCGGCGAATGGGCCGCGATGCTTGAAGGCGCGGGCCTCGGCGAACCCCACGCGCGTTTGATCACCGACCTGTACGACGCGCACAACGCGGGTCGCATCGACGTGGAAACTGACATCAGCGAGCGGCGTTTCGGCGCGACGACGCTGGCGGAAGTATTGGCGGCGATTCTGCCGCGCGTGGCCCCGGCTACGACAACCGCACGCTGAACGCCAACTGGACGAGGAGAGACGGCATGGATACCTGCCCTTGGCTACGCGCCTCGATCGAGGCAAGCAAGGTTTCGACGCCCTGTCGTGCCACGCCGCCTGCGCACGCGAGCGCTCGTCGCCGGCAGACCAGCCTGGCGAGTGTTGTGGAACGGTTGGGCTGGCGCGCGCTGTGGGACCTACTCAACGCGATTCCCGACAGCAACGACGACTTCGGCATGTTCTGACCCACCGTGCTCCGGCGCGAAGCCGACGCAACGAGGGCATACCGAGGACACAACAAGGACAAAACGAGGACACAACAAGCACACAACAAAGGACCAAAGCAAAGCGGCCGGAATTCCGGCCGCAAGATATTGACGAACCCACCGCTACAGCGCCGGCCTCCGTTCAGCTACGGCAGCCGGCGTGTACGCGTGACTCATTCGTTTTCGTCGAAGTAGTGACCGAACTTGACCTGCTTGGTGCGGATATAACGCTCGTTTTCCTCGCGCATCGGGATGGCCAGCGCAACGCGCTCGCACACCGGAATGCCGTGCTTGGACAGCGTGTCGAACTTCTCCGGATTGTTGCTCATGAGCCGCACCGACGTGACCTTCAGCGTGCGCAGAATGCCCGCGGCGGAATCGTATTCGCGCGAGTCGTCCGGCAAGCCGAGGTCGAGATTGGCCTCGACGGTATCGCGCCCCTGCTCCTGCAGCGCATACGCGCGAATCTTGTTGGACAGGCCGATGCCGCGCCCTTCGTGGCCGCGCAGATACAGCAGCACGCCGCAGCCTTCCGCCGCGATGTAGCGCAGCGCGAGGTCGAGTTGCTCGCCGCAGTCGCAGCGGTACGAGCCGAGCACGTCGCCGGTGAGGCATTCGGAATGCAGGCGCGTCAACACGGACGACTTGTTGGCGACGTCGCCCATCACGAGCGCGAGATGTTCGGCGCCGCTCTCACACACGCGAAACACATAGGAAGTGAACGTGCCGTAGCGCGTGGGAAGCGTGGCGGTGGCGTCGAGAACGACGCATTCGCCGTTGAGTGCGCCGTCTGCTGCGGGCGACGGATCGTGAGACGTGAGCATGGCGTTAGACAGTGGTGCTGACATGAACCCGATCAAACCGGGAATAAGGTACGGACTGGGGAGTTTACCGCTAATCGGCGTCCCGCACCCGTATGCCCTTGCACGCGACACGGAAGCCGCGCGGCGGCGCAACGTTCGTTACCCGAGTTGAACGTCGCGCGCGCCACAGTTATTCCCTGGGTACTCCAGCGCCGTGTCAGGCCTATACTGGAATCGCCTGTCCCTCACGACAGCACGCCGCGCCGGCGTGCTGCACTGCGAAACGGAGCCGCTCCATGACAAGCGTTGCACAGCTTCTTAAAACGAAACCGAACAACACCACTGTGTTCACCATCGGGGCCGACGATTCCGTCTACGACGCGATCAAGCTGATGGCCGAAAAGGGCATTGGCGCGCTGGTCGTCACGGATGGCGACAGCATCGCCGGGATCATCACGGAGCGCGACTATGCGCGCAAGGTCGTGCTGCTGGACCGCTCGTCGAAGGCCACGCCGGTGCGCGACATCATGAGCAAAGCCGTGCGCTTTGTGCGGCCCGACCAGTCCACCGACGACTGCATGGCCCTCATGACGGAGCGCCGCATGCGCCACTTGCCGGTGATCGAGAATGACCGGCTGGTCGGCATGGTATCGATTGGCGACCTGGTGAAGAACATCATCGCCGAACAGCAGTTCACCATTCAGCAGCTCGAGTTCTATATTCACGGCGAGCGGCCCTGACGCAGGGCGCTCGCCCGGCTACCCGCACTAGCAAAAAAAGCCCAATCCGTAAAACGGTTGGGCAAAGCTACCTTGCGGCAGCGGAGGTTCCTTGAATGTGTAGGCCGCGACCTTCGCGGTACAGCGGCGCTACAGTGTCGGCGACGCTGCTGATGCGCGACGCATTCGCATGCGCTCGCTGTTTAAAGCCGTGCGCGCGCCGCCTTCGGCGTGCGCGAATTCGAACTACTACTGCGATTCCCACTTCGTGCGGCTATGGGTGACGGGTGGATGTGAAGAGACGCATTGCCGTCCGATCGTCCTGTCACCCGCCGCAGCAACTTTCGACCAGCGCCCGGTCACACAATCCGGCCGTTCACCCCCTCACGGAGTTGAACGCGCCTGCCCGAGCACCTAGTCAATTGTCGAATCAGTTACCGAAATACACGCCCTTCGGGCCCGACATCGGCTGGATCACGCCGCCAGCTTGCGACGAGCCGTTTGCCACGCCGCCGTAACCACTGGTGTCGGCGACCGGCTCCTGCGTCTGCGCGATGGCCGGGTTCTGAGCCACTACGCGATGCTCAGCCGCCTGAACATCGGCCGGATACGTCGGATCATTGGACGTGGCTGGGTTATAACCAGCCTGCTCCATCTGGATCAGGTCCTGGCGTACATCCGCGCGGGTGACAGGTTGCTGGCTCGCCTGAGCGAAAGAAGCGATCGGAGCGGCGAGAACTGCGGCAATAGCGACTGCCTTGATGAGCGATTTCATGATGACTTACCTCCAGACTTGGTTTTATTTGCGTCGCTTAAACACGGTGTGTGAGAAGCGAGTGGTTTCAGTCTAGTCACCAGATCGTCGAGGGAAAACCCTTGATTTCGAGATAAATAATTGTCGCGATCGCAATAATGCGCCGAACATTACCGCAAATCCCCATCCAACCAGCATCTTTGGCGTAATAATTGTCGGGATCGTAACCCTTTGTGTCTGACATTTCAAAAATACGTCTGATTAGAGTGCGTTTTGCCGGCAGACGCCTCAGCACAGGTCAAATCTACGCCTGTTCGGACGCACCGGACTGGGGCGTCAGCAGAAGCTTTCGCGGCCCGCTGACAAATGCGCTGCCCGGTTCGTAGAACCGCAGCGGTCGATGCATTTCACGCGACAAGCCGATGCGGGTCGTCACGCCCACAGGCAGGTCGCCACGCTCCACGACGCCAATCCACAAATCGCGCCCCGCGCACAGATCCCGACCATCGAACGCCTGGCCGATGCCGAGCGCCATGGTGAGCCGCCCGGGCCCGCGCGCCAGATCGCGCAGCGGCACGCCGGGCCGGCGCGCTTCCATCAGCGGCAAGCCTTCGAGCGGCTCGATCGCGCGAAACAGAATGCCGGCGCCGACATCCTCGGCCTCGGCGGACATGTTGAGCATGTACGAGAGTCCATAGGTCAGCCGCACATACGCGTAACCGCGGGCGAGAAACAGCGAACGGTTATACGGACGGCGGCCGATAAATGCATGGCCCGTCGAGTCCCCCACCGGATACGCCTCCGTTTCGACGATTCGCCCGCTCATGCGCCCTTCCGGCAGATCGTGCACGAGATATTTGCCGATCATGAAGCGCGCGAGTTCAACGGTATCGAGTGGTAAATCGTCACGAAGCAATGGCACGATTGGAAGTTGCTGTTTCCGCATGCGTCAGGCCTTGTATTGAAGCCACGAGAGGCGAGAGATTCGAGTGAGTCACAAGCGTGAGATGCCCCGCCCAATAGTTGACAGTTCGACCGGCCGGTTATTGGCGCCAAAACTCGCCGCAAAATTAATCGCAAATACAGCAATGCGCGCCCGATATCAAGCAATACGACGCCATCGGTCTGTTTTCATCGGCCCAATCGTTGTAGCAAAACCTCACTTGCGTACGGCGTTGCCATCACCATGGCACTAATTGGAGTATCGTGTGTTTCCGGCCTGCAGCACAGCCTTTGCCGGCTCGCGTGTGTTTCGGCCCGCCCGAATCAGCGTAAAGACGTAAAGCATTCGCACGATCCGCAGCACCGTTCCATTCAGATTTGATCCCGATGTACCCGCTGGTGTAGCGCACCGCCCCATTCCGGGGGCGCAGTGCCAATGACAATAGGAGAGAGTTGAATGAAAGCATTTCCGGCAATCAAGATGATCGGCAGCGCGCTGATCGTTCTCGCGTCCCTCAATGCCTATGCGCAAAGCAGCGATGCAGCAGCCCCGGCTGCCACATCGGCATCGCCGTCGGCCAAGCAGACCAAGGCGGCCGACCGCGCCCTGGGACGCAAAGTCCGCAGCGCATTGTCGAAGACCAAGGGTCTGAGCGTGTCGAACATCACCGTGCGCGCGCGCGGTGGCGCAGTGACGCTGGCCGGCTCCGTGCCTGAGCAGCCGCAGGTCGACCTGGCCACTCAGACAGCACAAGGCGTGGCAGGTGTGACGTCGGTCAAGAACGCCCTGACGATTCGTCCGGTCGGCCAGTAATCGGGTGAACCCGTCGTAACGACACGACCGGGCGCCAGTTCCCTCTCACGGAGCGCTGGCGCCCTGGCGCGACTCCCGGCGGCTTCGCCGGGCGCCGCGTAGTGCAGCGCAGGTTGCCCGCACGCCGGGATTTGCCCGGCCGCTCGGGTCCAGCCAACGAAACCACATGTCCCCGCTCGCCGCGCCCTGGCAACGCGTGAGCCCATGCCGGCCGCGCCATTCTGCGTTATCCAGTTCCTCTCACTGACAGTTACCATTTGCGCTCACAGGATGCCGAAGGCGCCTCGTCAATCTCCGCGCCAATGGAGCGCCGCCTAGCCGACCATTATTCTTTATAATTTAAAGCGTTAGAGCATACTGCTTACAAGCCACCTGAACATCCAGGCGCGCTTTGGCCCGGAAGGGCAAGCCGTCCGGGCCCGCAGCACCACCGAATAAAAGCATCGAAAAGGAGGCCCCGAATGACCACGCCCGCGACCGTTCTCCCCCGCTGGACCATTGCCGCTCCATTCGTGGCGTGGATCGTGCTCGGCATCGCCTATGCCATGCCGGGCAGCGGCGTGCTGCTCACGCTGGTCGGCGTGGCGCTGTGTGCGGCCGTCTTCACGGCGGTGCATCATGCGGAAGTGGTCGCGCATCGCGTCGGCGAGCCGTTCGGTACGCTGGTGCTGGCGGTGGCGGTCACCGTGATCGAGGTCGCGCTGATCGTCTCCGTCATGCTCACGTCCGGCCCGGAAAAGGCGGGTCTCGCGCGAGACACGGTGTTTGCCGCCGTGATGATCGTCTGCAACGGGATTGTGGGCATTTGCCTGCTGGTGGGCGGCATCCGGCATCGCGAGCAGGATTTCCAGAGCCGTGGCGCCTCGGCGGCGCTGGCCGTGCTCGCCTCGCTGTCCGTGCTGACGCTCGTCATGCCGAATTACACGACGACCAGCGTGGGTCCGCTTCTGTCGTCTTCCCAATTGGCGTTCGCCGGGGTGTCTTCGCTGGTGCTGTACGGCGTATTCGTGTTCGTGCAGACCGTGCGCCATCGCGATTACTTTCTCGCCGGCACGCCGGATGAAAACGTCCACGCCGCGCCGCCGACCGCCGCTCAGGCGCTGGCAGCCGGCGGCTTGCTGCTGGTGTGTCTCGTCGCGGTGGTGCTGCTCGCCAAGGTCCTCTCGCCGGTGGTCGAAACCGCGGTCAAGAACGCGGGCGCGCCGGCGGCCGTGGTCGGCATTGTGATCGCCGCTCTGGTGCTGCTGCCTGAAGGGCTTGCCGCCGTGCGCGCGGCGCGCGTCGATCGCTTGCAAAACAGCCTGAATCTCGCCCTCGGCTCGGCGCTTGCCAGTATCGGCCTGACCATTCCAACCGTGGCCGGCGTATTTTTGTACACCGGTCAGCCGCTCGTGCTCGGGATCGACGGCAAGGAAACCGTGCTCCTCGTGCTCACGTTGATAGTGGGCACGCTCACGCTCAGCAGCGGCCGCACGACGATCCTGCAAGGCGCGGTGCACCTGTCGCTGTTCGCGGCGTATCTGTTTCTCTCGTTCGCGCCTTGATCGGGCGCTGACGCTGCGGGCTACTCTTCCCAGTGCGCCGCGATCCAGTCGCGAAACAGATTCAGCTTCTGCTGATGCGCGACCGAATCCGGATAGACGAAGTAATAGCGCCACCCGGTCTTGAGCACGGTATCGAACGGCCGCACGAGGCGCTTGGCCGCCACGTCCTCGTCGATCAGCGCGAGGTCGCTGATCGCAACACCGAAGCCCTGTAGCGCGGCGTTGGTCGCCATATCGAGCGTGTCGAAGCTCGGGCCGTGCTCGGCGTCGATGGTGGGCGCGTTCGCCGCATCCACCTCGGTCACCTTGGCGAGCCACATCTTCCAGTCGCGATGATCGCGCGTGGGATGCAGCAGCGTATGGCGCGCGAGGTCGGCCACTTCGGCCAGCGGCTTGTCTTTCAGCAGATCGGGCGCGCACACGGGCGTCAGGCGCTCCTCGAACAACGGCACTGCCTGCACATCCGCACCGGGCGACGAGCCGTAGATGATCGCGGCGTCGAACGGTTCGAGTTGGAAATCGACGTCGTGCTGCCACGTGGTCGTGATCTGCACGTGGAGTTCGGGATACTCGGCCTGGAAGCGCATGATTTTCGGCAGCATCCAGCGCATCACACAGGTCGGCACTTTCAGCGCGAGGTCGGTGCGCTGCCGTGTGAGGCGCAGCGAGATTTCCTCGATGCGCGCAAAGCTCTCCTTCACGGCCGGCAGCAACAATTCCCCTTCGGCGGTAAGCGTCAGGCCTTTCGCATGACGCTTGAAGAGCGGAAACTTGTAGTAGTCCTCGAGCGCGATGATTTGCCGGCTGACCGCGCCTTGCGTCAGGCAGAGATGGTCGGCGGCGCGCGTGAAACTGCGATGCCGCGCCACCGTTTCGAAAATCTGCAGCGCGTTGAGCGGCGGAAGGCGTCGCATCGGCTTATCCGGGATCAGAAAAAGTCATTGGTGGACGTTGCGGTACCGCTTAACGCTTGCCGCTGAAACGTCTGTCGAGCCCATAGGATACGCGATCACGGGTTGCAGCACGAGAAGCGGCCGCCGCGGCAACCATGCGTTTGGCTCATGTCGCAGCCCGATCTCGCGGTCCGCCGGCCTGCCACGCACCAACATAGGGCGAGACGCGCTTTCAGTCGCACCAGAACTGAGCTTTCCTCATACCTCCGTGGGCAAACGAAACATCGGCAAAACATGGACGTTAACCCGCATGCGCCACTGCCTAGGCGCTCCCGCCGTCTGACCGGTGTAGGCCAGCCGGATCGCGTGACGGCCGTCGCATGAGATTACGTCATACCCTCCATGCGCATATTTCGTTTGTTGAGGGATTTTGGCAAACCTAGAGTGCATCCACACGCAGCATCGGCACGCAACGCGAAGAGGCGCTGCATCGGCGGCGGTTACAGCAATATCACCAGGCAACAGGCGTTCAACACAGGAGACCGCCATGCAAGAGATCAAACGGGGTAGAAGGCAGGCCATCAAGACGATCGGCGCGGCACTCGCGGCGTCCACCTTGCCGATGCCGTTCATCAACCTGCGCGCGCAGGAACACAACTTCAGCGGCAAGACGCTGCGTCTGTTGACCTGGTCGGACGACACAGGCGCGGCCGCGTTGCGCAACATCGCCGCCACCTTCACGGCGAAAACCGGCGCCAAAGTGATTGCCGACCGCGCCGACGGCACCTCCGGCATGGTCGCCAAGGTGAAGGCCGCGGGCGATCGCCCCACCTACGACGTCATTACCCTGGCGGGCGTCGGCGCAGCGGGTCTCGGCGACGCCGGCCTGCTGATGAAGCCCGATCTGGACAAACTGCCGAACCTCAAAGACGTCGCGCCGCAATACCGCACGGGCGCGAACGGCTTCGGCGTCGGCTATCTGCTGTGGTCGGACGGGTTGATCTACAACACCTCGACCGTGAAGACCGCGCCGGCATCGTACGAAGCGCTGTGGGATCCCAAGTACGCCGGCCGCCTGTTCCTGCCGCCGCCCGAGTGGGCCGAAGCGGTCGACCTCGCGATCATCGCCGCGAAGATGAACGGCGGCTCGCAGCAGAACATCGAGCCGGGCTTCAAGAAGCTGATGCAACTGAAAGATCGCGTGATGACGCTCGGCGAGAATCCGAACCAGGTGGCCGATCTGTTCCGCACCGGCTCGCTCGATATTGGCGGCATTTATTCGCCGGCGTTTTTCCCCGACCAGATCCGCAAGCCCGAATACAAGATGGGCGTGACCTACGGCATGAAGGAAGGCTTCGCCACGCAGTTGATGTTCACGGTGATCCCCAAGTCGCACCCGGGCGACAGCGATCTGATCCACGCCTTCATCAACCACTCGCTCGACGCGGGCGTGCAAGGCCGCATGGCCGCCGACGTGCTGAACGGCCCGGTCAATTCGAAAGCGGTGATTCCCGCCGAGAGCCGTGCGTTCGTGCCGAGCCCGCAGCAGATCGCCGAGAAGGCCGTGTTGCATGACGACAAGGCGCTCGCCGTCGTGCAGCCGGCATGGATCAAGCGCTACACCGAAATCTTCTCGGCATGACCACGATGCTCGCGCGCTTTTCGCGTCGTGCTTCGGCGGCGTCCGCTGCTTCGTCAAATACGATGCCGGACGCCGGGCCCGATCTCGTGCCCGATGCGCCCGCCGCCAGCGCGATGGAAAAGGCCCGGCCGTGGCTGCTGCTCGCGCCGATCCTGTTGTTTCTCGCCATTCTCGGCGCGGCGGCGCTGGTGGTGCTGCGCATGAGCTTCGGCACGCAAGGCAACGAGTGGCGCGGTTTCACGCTGCAAAACTACGCGGACCTGCTCGACGGCTACTTCATGAAGTCGTTGTGGCTCACGTTGAAGCTCGCATTCCAAAGCATGATCTGCGCGGTGCTGCTGGCGATTCCGGTCGCGCTGGCCATGGCCCGCACGAAGTCGCGGCTCGCCCGGCGCCTCCTGCTGGCCGGCGTGCTGCTGCCGCTGCTCGTCAACCTGCTGCTGCAAGGTTATGGCTGGCTGATCATTCTCGGGCCGGCTGGCCTGCTCAATCACGCGCTGCTCGGCAGCGGCCTCGTGCAACGCCCGTTGATGTGGCTGTACCGCGAAAACGGCGTGCTGCTCGGGCTGATCCAGACAGCGTTTCCGCTCGCCGTGCTGCCCCTTTCGAGCGCGATGCGCGCAGTGTCGACTTCTTACGAGGAAGCCGCCGCCACGCTCGGCGCGACGCGCTGGCAAACGCTGCGTCACGTCCTGCTGCCGCTCGCCATGCCCGGCCTCGTGTCCGGCGCGCTGCTCGTGTTCGCTTACAACGCAAGCGCGTTCGCCGTGCCGCTTTTGCTCGGCGGACGACGCGTGCCGATGCTCGCCGTGCTGGTCCACGATCAGGTCGCGCCGTTGCTGAACTGGCCGGCGGCTTCTGCGTCGGGTGTCGTACTGATGGTCGCCACGCTGACCGTGATGGCGCTGTCGCAGCGCCTCGTGCGCCGTACCCAACGTCTCGCCGAGGAGCCTCACGCATGAGCACGCCTGTTCAAACCGCGCAAGTCGTTCGCCGGCAGCCGCGATCGCCCCGCTCACCGCGCTGGCCTTCCGTCATGCCCGGCCAGCTCGGCAAGGCCACCGCCCTGCTCGCGGCGATCGTTCTGTTCCTCGCCGCGCTGCCGATCCTCACCATGATCACGATGTCGTTCAGCGCGGCCGACACGCTCGAATTCCCGCCGCACGCCTATGGCCTGCACTGGTATCGCGCCGCGTGGCACAGCTTCGTGTCACCGGACGCGAGCGACTCGCTGTCGATGGGCGCCGCCTTGAGCACGAGCCTGATCGTTGCGCTCTCCACCATGGTGATCGCCACGCTCGTCTCGGTGCCCGCCGCCTACGCGCTGAGCCGCTACCGCTTTCGCGGCAAGCCCGCGGTCGAACAGCTAGTCGCGCTGCCGCTCGTCTATCCGCTCGTGATGCTCGGCCTGTCGCTGCTGCTGGTGTTCAACGTGCTGCCGGTCGAACTCGGCGTGTTCCGCCTGATCATCGCGCACGTGATTCTGGCGCTGCCGTTTACCGTGAAGAACTGCGCGGCCTCGGTCGCCGCCATCGGCCCGGAGTTCGAAGAGGCCGCCTGCGTAATGGGCGCGAGTCCCGGCCGCGCGCTCGTCGACGTGATCCTGCCGCTGATGCGCCCCGGCATTCTGGCCGGCATGCTGTTCGCGTTCATTGTCTCGTTCAACGAATTCACGGTGACGTTTTTCCTTTACGGCATCGATACGATGACGCTGCCGGTGTGGCTCTATAGCCGCACGGTGTCGTCGCTCGATCCGACCGTGTTCTGTTTCGCCGTATTCATTGTCGCGATCGATTTCGCGCTGATCTGGCTGCTCGAAAAGCTGATCGGCGACGAAGGCGTGGCACTGTGACTGCCCCCCTCGAACACGCGCTCATGACGACCCCTTGCTGGAGCATCCGATGACCCATTTAACGTTGCAGGCCGTGACCCGGCGCTTCGGCGCGGCGCATGCCGTCGACAGCGTCGATCTGAGCGTGCCCGACGGCAAGCTGGTGTGCTTTCTCGGCCCGTCCGGCTGCGGCAAGACCACGCTGCTGCGGATGATCGCCGGTCTCGAAACGCCCACATCCGGCAGCATTCAATTCGCCGGACGCGACATCACGCGCCTGCCGGCGAACCAGCGCGACTTCGGCATGGTGTTCCAGTCGCTCGCGCTGTTTCCTCACATGACGGTCGCGCAGAACGTCGCGTATCCGCTGAAGCTGCGCAAAACCGCGAAGGACCAGCAGACGCGGCGCGTGGCCGAATTGCTGGACCTGATCCAGTTGCCGCACATGGCGAACCGGCCGGTCACGCAACTCTCCGGCGGCCAGCGCCAGCGCGTGGCGATTGCGCGGGCCGTCGCGTCGCAGCCGAAACTGCTGCTGCTCGACGAGCCGCTCTCCGCGCTCGACGCCAAGCTGCGCGAGGCGATGCAGGTGGAAATCCGCCTGCTGCAACAGCGTCTCGGCATCACCACGATCATGGTGACGCACGACCAGCGCGAAGCCATGACAATGGCCGACGAGATCGTCGTAATGGAGAAAGGCCGCATCGCCCAGGTCGGCAAACCGCTCGACATCTATCGCGATCCGGTCAGCGAATTCGTCGCCGACTTCATCGGCCTCGGCAATATCCTGCCGGTCACGTACGATGGCGCGGGCGGCGTGAGCCTGCCGGGCGGCCGTCGCATCAGCGTGGCGCAGCCGGCGCGCGTGCCGGCGTCCAGCAGCGATATCCGTCTGCTGATCCGCCCGGAAGACGTGTGCGTGAAAGCCGCTTCCGACGCGGCGGGCCCGAACCGGCTGCAAGGCACCGTGACGTTTATCCGCGACGTGGGCGCATCGCTCGAAGCGACCATCGACTGCGCCGGTTTTACGCTCACCGCCGCCACCACGCCGCGCGAAACGCCGGGGCTCGCGCTCGGCATGCCGGTGTTCGCGGAATTGCCGCCGCATGCGTGCAAGCTGATCGCCGCGCGCGCGGCGCACTGACCTCGTGCAAGACTCAGGCACTCGAGCGCACCACTGAATCACTCAAGAATTCGCCCATTCCAATACCGATATTTTCGACAGAGGACAGACCATGAACCAGCGCCCCGTTGCCCAATCCAGCACCCGCCGGGTGTTCGCCACACTCGCCGCGTCGCTCGCCTTCACCGCGCTCGGCGCGCTGAGCGCGTTGCCGTCCACCGCGCATGCGGATGCGCTCGACACCATCGCCAAGTCGGGCACGGTGCGCATCGGCGTATTCGAAGACTATCCGCCGTTCGGCTCGATCGGACCGGACATGAAGCCGATGGGCTACGACATCGACGTCGCCAACCTGATCGGCCGCGCGCTCAACGCCAAGGTCGAGCTCGTACAGGTAACGGGTGACAACCGTATGGCTTACCTCGCCGACCACAAGGCGGACATGCTGCTGTCGGTCGGCCAGACGCCGGAGCGCGAGAAGGTGATCGATTTCTCGCAACCGTACGCGCCCTACTACCTCGCCGTGTTCGGCCCGAAAGCGTTGCCCGTGAAGAACGCCGCCGACCTCGCCGGCAAGTCGATTTCGGTCGCGCGCGGCACGCTGGAAGACCTGAGCGTGACCAAGATCGCGCCGCCCACCGCGAACATCAAACGTTTCGACGATCCTAACGGCGCAATTTCGGCGTTTCTTTCTGGTCAGGTACAGTTGATGGTAGTCGGCAACGACGTCGGCGCCACGATTCTCGCGCGTCATCCGGCCAATGATCCCGAGCAGAAGTTTTCGCTGTTCAGCTCGCCCGATCACGTCGGCTTGAACAAGAACGAGCCGCGTCTGAAGCAGAAGGTCGACGAAACGATTGCCAAGGCCCGCAAGGACGGCACCATGAACGCGATTTCGCAGAAATGGCTGCGCGCGCCGCTGCCGGCCGACCTCTGAACCTTTTTTGCGCGCGCCACGAAGCGTAATCCCGCGAGGAGATTGCCTGCGTGGCGCAGCGCCGGAGTTTGACCTCACGATGAGCGCCACGCCATGACTTATGCGTTCGATTTCAGCGGCTTCGGCCTTTATGCGGGCATGCTCGCGCGCGGCGTCGCCGTGACATTGGGGCTGACAGCAGTCTCCACCGTGCTCGGCGCGATTGTCGGCATTGCCGGCGCGAGTGTGGCGGTGGCCGGGCCGAAATGGGCGCGCTGGGTGGTGGCGAGTTATGTGGAGTTGATCCGCAATACGCCGTTCATCGTGCAGTTGTTCTTCGTGTTCTTTGGCTTGCCGAGCCTCGGCATTCATATCGACGAAGTGCAGGCCGCGATTCTGGCCATGACCGTCAATCTCGGCGCGTACGCGATCGAAATCGTGCGCGCCGGCATCGACTCGATTTCCCGCGGCCAGGTGCAGGCCGCGCAGGCGCTCGGTTTGCACGGAGGGCAGGTGTTTCGCTATGTCGTGCTGCCGCAGGCCATCGCCAACGTGTTTCCTGCGCTGCTGAGCCAGGTGCTGATCGTGATGCTCGGCTCGGCGGTGGTCTCGCAGATTTCCGTGCCCGATCTCACCTACGCGGCCAACTTCATTCAGTCGCGCAACTTCCGCTCGTTCGAAAGCTACCTGATCATCACCGCCACGTATCTATTGCTGTCGATCGTGCTGCGGCAAATCCTCAACCGGCTGGGCCGCGGTCTGTTCGCGGGCCGTGCGGCGCGCGGCAACGACAGCGCGCCGCGTAACTGGCGCAACCGCCTGATGTGGCGCGGCGCCCGCACTCTGCCCACGGAGCGTTGATCATGGTCGAATTCACGCTGTGGGACATTGCCCGCAATCTGTTGCTCGCCGCCCGCTGGACGGTGCTGCTTTCGTTGATCGCGTTCGTGGGTGGCGGCATTGTCGGGCTGATTCTGCTCGCCATGCGCGTGTCGCCGATCGCCTGGCTGCGCCGTATCGTCGTGGTGTACGTGGAAGTGTTTCAAGGCACGCCGCTGCTGATGCAGCTTTTCCTCGCGTTCTTCGGCTTGCCGCTGCTTGGTGTCGACGTATCGCCTTGGGTCGCGGCCACCGTCACGCTCACGCTCTATACCAGCGCGTATCTGGTCGACATCTGGCGCGGCTGCGTCGAAGCCGTGCCGCGTGGTCAGTGGGCCGCGGGCGCAAGCCTCGGCATGACGTTCGGCCAGCAGTTGCGCTATATCGTGTGGCCACAGGCGCTGAAAATCGCCGTGGCGCCGACGGTTGGTTTTCTCGTGCAGGTGGTGAAAAGCACGGCGCTCGCGTCGATCATCGGCTTCACGGAATTGACCAAGACCGGCACCATGATCACCAACGCCGCGTTCCGCCCGTTCCCGATCTACGGCATGGTCGCGATGATTTACTTCGCGATGTGCTTCCCGCTGACGTGGTACGCGCGGGTCCTGGAGAAACGGCAGAAGGTGGGCCAGCATCGCTGAAATGTGCAGCGATGGGCGAATAAAAAGCGTTCAACCGCTCGGCACGGTTGAACGCTTTTTTGTATGCCGCCTGACAGAACTAGCGCGCCGCGTGCGTCGACTTACGCAACTTTGCCACGTCTTCCGCCGTCACC